>CAYQWX010000029.1:0-21066 GCA_964421355.1 uncultured Bacteroidales bacterium | reverse complement strand
TGATACAATAAGATATCTTCACTTGCTGTAAGCGAGATTGATATGCTAAAGTGTTTCAATGTATTTAGGTAGAATTATATCTTTTATATGTTTTTTCTTAGTGGTTTTATCAACACTTTGCCTAATTTAGCAATATCTATTCCAGAAAAGTTTCCCGAACTCATCATTAGCAATACGGTGTTGTCAAAATTGTAATTCATTTTCAAATGTTTTATCAAATCATTTCTATCTGTAATTACTACCAAATCGTTTTGTCCAAAAGCTTTTTTTACTTCTTGGGGTGTTATTTCCGGTAATTTTTTCCATTCAAAAGAGTGTTTATTGTAATATACAATAGAATGGTCTGCATTGCTCAAAGCATTGTGATATTGTGGTAAAAATTTTTTGTTTAAACTACTAAATGTGTGAAGTTCAAATACAGCAATAAGTGTTTTGTCGGGATATTGTTCTTTTACCGAATTTACTGTAGCCATTACTTTGGATGGAGCATGTGCAAAGTCGCTAAATACCATTAAATTGCCATTGTCAAACATTTTTTCCAAACGCTTGGCTGTGCCTGAAAAAGAGGATATGTGTGCATAAAAATCTTCTTCACTTATTCCTGCCGCTAAACATAAGTTTTTAGCTGCCGAAATGTTTTGCATGTTGTGTTTACCAAATATTTGTGTTTCTACTTTTTTACCTTCGGGCAATAGTAGATAATTTTTGCCATTTTCTATTTTGTATGTGTGTGTGGTATATGGTATTTTTTCAATATCGTTTTTAATTTTGTTTATTACATCTACTACATTTTTGTCTTCTTCAAAATAATATAATTTGCCTTCTTTTTCTATTTTTTCTCCAAAGATGATAAATTGTTCTTTGTATTTTTCAAATGTTTCAAATACATTGATGTGGTCCCAGGCAATACCTGTTATTACCGCATAATGTGGATGATAATGATGAAATTTAGGGGAGAGGTCTATGGGTGAAGATAAATATTCATCACCTTCTATTATTATATAAGGTGCTTTGGGGGTAAGCTTTACTGTTTCTTCAAATCCTTTTAGGGAAGAGCCTACTACATAATCAAAGTCTAATCCTGTTTGTTTAAATATGTGCATTACTATTGCGGTAGTAGTTGTCTTGCCATGACTTCCGCCTATTACAATGCGAGTTTTGTTTTTTGATTGCTCATATACAAATTCCGGATAAGAATAAATTTTTATTCCTAATTCCAAAGCTCTTTGTAGTTCAGGATTGTTTTTGCGGGCGTGCATTCCAAGTATTATTGCATCTATGTCTCTTGTAATTTTTTCGGGATGCCAACCTGTTGAGTTAGGAAGTAAACCGTGTTTTTTTAAATTTGTATTTGCTGGGTCAAATATTTCATCGTCGGAACCTGTAATATGATAACCTTTTTTGTGTAATGCTATTGCCAAATTGTGCATTGCACTGCCACCTATGGCTATGAAGTGGTAATGTTTTTTCATTTATCAATGTTTTTTGCAAATTCTACTATTTTTTCGGGATTTTGTTCAAAGTAAGAACCTATTACTAAACATGTTGCCCCAGCTTGATATAAGGTTTTTGCTTCTTCTGTGGAAGTGATGCCGCCTCCTACAATTAGTGGTATATCAATGTATTCCGCTACTTCTTTTACCATTTTGGTAGTTATATGGTGGTTGGCTCCGCTACCTGCTTCCAGATAAATTAGTTTATGTCCTATGTATTGTCCTGCAAGAGCAGTAGCTTTGGCTATGTCTGTTTTTCCTGCCGGTATAGGACGTGTGTTGCTAATATATTCTACCGAAGTAGTTTTGCCACCATCTATAAGAATATAGCCTGTGGGAATAATTTCCATGTTTGTTTCTTTCAGCAGGGGAGCGGCTATTACTTGTTGTCCTATCAAATATTCGGGGTTTCTACCTGATATCAATGATAGAAATAATATTGCATCGGCGTATTTGCTAATTTGTGTGGTGTGTCCAGGGAATAGCACTATTGGAGATGGAATTTGTGCTTTTATATTCTTTATTATATTGTCTGCATTGTTTAATAATAAACTGCCTCCTACCAAAATGATAGAAGGCGGTGTTTGCTTCATGGCTTTTATATATTTGTCTAATAATTCATTAGAAATGACACTTGGGTCAATTAAGACAGCCCAAAGTTTATTTTTTTCTTTATTTGCCTTGTAAATAAGGTCTGATATCATTAAAAAACTTTATTTATTTGATGCTTTTGCTTGATTAGCTACGGCTTCTTGTGCTTTTTTTACCTTTTCGGGGTCACCAATGTAATAACTTTTTATTGGCATTAATGTTTCATCGTCTAATTCATACACGAGAGGAATACCTGTTGGAATATTTACTTTTAATATTGTATCGTTGTCTATGTTATCCAAATATTTTACTATTGCCCGTAAACTATTTCCGTGAGCGGCAATGATTATTTTTTTACCTTCTTTTATTGCAGGAGCTATTTCCGAATGCCAAAGAGGTATTACTCTGTCTATTGTGTCTTTGAGTGATTCGCCAAGAGGAATGTCTTCTTTGTTCATTGATGCAAATTGTGGATTTTTTAGCATTTCGTCTCTGTATGATTCATCAAGTAACGGAGGTTTTACATCAAAGCCTCGTCGCCATAACAATACTTGTTTTTCTCCGTATTTTTTTGCTGTTTCTATTTTATTCAATCCTTGAAGTTTGCCATAATGCTTTTCATTTAATCTCCAAGTTTTTATTTCAGGTATCCACATAAGATCCATTTCTTCCAATACAAGCCAAAGTGTTTTTATTGCTCTTTTGAGTACGGAAGTGTAGGCTATATCAAATGTATAACCTTCTTTTTTTAATGTTTGACCGGCTTCTATTGCTTCTTGTACACCTTTGTCGCTCAATGATACATCTGTCCAGCCTGTAAATCTATTTTGTTTGTTCCATTCACTTTCTCCGTGACGAACTAATACTAACTTTTTCATAAAACAAGGTTTTTTATATTTTCTATTGCAAATTTAATCTTTTTGTTTGAAGGTAAATGATTTTTTGTGGTGTTTTTTACTACCGACTTTTTATTGAATTACAATGTAATCATAATATTGTAGGTGTCATTTTTAAGTTTTCCATCTCATTATTATATTTTTTTAATGTATTTTTGTTGTTATAGTTTTTTAAAAAGTAAGTTATGAATACATTACTTATCAAAAATATAAAATCTTTGCTTCAAGTTCGTAGTGCTGATGAGAAACTTGTGAAAGGGAAAGATATGTCAGAGCTTCCACAAATAGAAAATGCTTTTTTACTTATTGAAAATGGTAAAATAAAGGATTTTGGCACTATGGATAATTGTCCTGATATGGCAGATGAGATAATAGATGCTGCTGGCAAATATGTTTTTCCGTCATTTGTAGATTCTCATACTCATATAGTATATGCAGGAAGTAGGGAAGTTGAATATATTTTGAAAGTAAAAGGCTTATCGTATGAAGAGATTGCCAAACGAGGAGGAGGAATTCTTAATTCTGCAAAATTGCTTCATAATACCTCGGAGGAAGAACTTTATAATCAGTCAATTAAGCGTGTGTATGAAGTAATAGGGCAGGGGACTGGGGCATTGGAAATGAAAAGCGGATATGGCTTGAATAAGCAAGATGAATTAAAAATGCTACGAGTAATAAGGCGTATAAAAGAAACAGTGCCAATAGAAGTTAAAGCAACATTTTTGGGAGCACATGCCTTTCCGCAAGAATATAAGGATAATCCTGATAAATATGTAGATGTAGTTGTAAATGAGATGATTCCACAAGTAGCAGAAGAAGGGCTTGCCGATTTTGTAGATGTGTTTTGTGATAGAGGATTTTTCACAGTGGAGCAAACAGAAAGAATATTGGAAGCAGGAAGTAAATATGGACTTATTCCTAAAATCCATGCAAACGAATTGGATTATTCGGGTGGCATACAGGTAGGAGTAAAGTATGGTGCATTGTCGGTAGATCATCTTGAATATACAGGAGAAGAAGAAATAGAAGTATTGCTTGATTCTGCTACTATGCCAACAGTATTGCCGGGGGCGTCTTTTTTCCTTAATTTGGTATATGCTCCTGCACGAAAGATGATTGATAGTGGCTTGCCTGTTGCTATTGCATCCGATTATAATCCAGGTTCGTCTCCTTCGGGCAATATGAAATTTATGATGTCTTTGGCACTTATCAATATGAAATTGTTGCCAGAGGAGTTATTTAATGCAGTAACATTAAATACTGCTTATGCGTTGGATGTGGCAGACCATTTAGGGTCTATTACTCGTGGCAAAGTTGCAAATGTGATAATAACCAAGCCAATGTCTTCATTTTATTTTTTTCCTTATTCTTATGGTAGCGACTTAATAGATACTGTGATTGTAAAAGGAAAAGTATGGAATAAATAAAACTAATGAAAAAAACTTCTTTTTTATTACATAAGTTATTATATGAAAATAGAATCTATTTTTTGTTACTATTATTATTTTATGTAGTAGCAGGTTTTTTTCTTGTTTATAGTACCAGAATTGATATACATCTGTGGTTCAATAGTTTTCATGTTTGGGTTACAGATTGGTTTTTCAGGTATTTTACGGAGATAGGCAATGGTATTACGGTGTTTATTATTGCTGTAATACTATTCTTTTTTGATAAGAAATTAGCTTATGCTATTGGGCTTTCATCTTTATTTGCAGGTCTTACTGCTCAATTGTTGAAACACTTTGTGTTTCCTAATGTAATGCGTCCTTCTGCCGTTATTCCACATCTTTATTTAGTTTCTGGTTTACATATGAATAAAATGTTTAGTTTCCCTTCCGGGCATACAGCCGTTGCTTTTGCGATGTTTAGCGTACTTATATTTTATTTTTCAAAAAAAAGATTAAAACTATTATTCTTTTTATTTGCTTTTCTTGTAGGATATTCCCGCATATATCTTTCGCAACACTTTTTGGTAGATGTTTATTTTGGTTCTATTATTGGGACTATCTTTGCAATTGTTATCTACATTATGTTTTTTTCTAAAAAGTTGAGAGATAATGAAGCAAACAGATAATATTTTTCATTTCTTGTCAAATAAGTTCTTTCTTATTTCAATACTTACTTTTCTTGCTCTTAATTTTATGATTTTTGCTCCTCATCATCTTTTTGACTGGGACGAAGTAAATTTTGCAGAGAGTGCTCGAGAGATGATAGAAACTAATGATTATACAACAGTGCAGATTGATTATAAACCGTTTTGGGAAAAACCGCCACTTTTCTTTTGGTTGCAAGTTGTGAGCATGAAAGTATTGGGAATCAATGAATTTGCGGCACGTTTTCCTAATTTTTTGGCAGGACTTATAGTTGTATTTTTGCTGTTTAACATCGGGAAAAGATTTTTTGATAAAAAGTTTGGGTATTATTTTTCAGGGATATATCTCGGAAGTTTTTTGCCGTTTGCATATTTTAATTCTGGGATAATAGATCCTTGGTTTAACCTGTTCATTTTTAGTGGTATATATTTTTTTATGCTTGTGTATATAGATAATGAGCATATACACAAATATTTGTTGCTGTCTGCCATATCTATTTCTGCAGCGATACTTACCAAGGGACCTGTCGGATTACTTATTTTTTTGCTTACATATTTTTTTGTGCTTGTTTTTTATATAGGGTTCAAAAAGATTATTCATATTAAATACATACTTTTATATGGACTTTATGTGGTGTTGTTTGGAGGTAGTTGGTTTATACTTCTGGTATTGCAGGGCAAAACAAATATAATTGTTGATTTTGTGCTTTATCAGATTCGTTTGTTTTCTACACAAGATGCCGGACACGGAGGACCATTTTATTATCATTTTGTTGTGATTTTATTTGGACTTATACCATTTTCATTATTTGCTATTTATGCTTTTAAGAGAAGTATTAAGTCAAAATTAAATTCTAATCAAAAGATGTTATACAATTGGATGTTTGTGCTGTTTTGGGTAGTTATGATTTTATTTTCCATAGTAAAAACAAAGATTATTCATTATTCTTCAATGGCATATTATCCAATGGCATTTTTTGGGGCACTTGCCTTTTATGAAAGGGAAAAAGAAGATAAGCCATGGAATAAGTTTTATGTGATTGGTACTGCTTTTATTGTATTGCTTTATACCGTAGCACTTTTGCTATTGCCATATATAGAGCACAACAAGCAAGAAATATTATCGTTAGGAATACTTAAAGATCCGTTTGCAGAAGAGGCTGTAAGAACAGTAAGTGTGTCATGGGGAACAGGGTATATTATTGCTTCTATTGTGTCAGGAATAATTTTAATTTTGACTGTATTAACTGTGAATAAACATAAAAATCCATTGGTATTGGCATTGTATGCTACTTTTTTTTATTCACAGATATTTACTGCGGTTATCAAAGTGGAACATTATTCACAGGGGACGGCAATAGAGTTTTATAAAAAGTTTCAAGGTAAAAAAGTATATGTATATCCTCTTGGATTTAAGAGTTATGCTCATTTGTTTTATACCCAAAAAAAACCTGATATGCCCGCAATAACGGAGGCTGAGATGCTAAATTGTAAAGCAAAATATCCTGCTTATGCAGTTGTGAAAATAAATTCTGCAAAGGAAAAAGAAAAACAATATCCAAATCTTAAAAAGTTATATCAAAAAGGAGGGTTTGTTTTTTATAAAGTAGGTTGTAAATAATTCTTATATACTTTTGCACAAAATATTTTATATGGATAGATTTTTTGTAAATAGGTTATTTGATAGTTTTAAGGATAAAAAGATTCTTATAATTGGTGATGTGATGATTGATGCCTATATGTGGGGAGATGTGAATCGTATTTCACCGGAAGCACCTGTGCCTGTGGTGTCGGTAATGCAAAAAGAGTATCGCCTTGGAGGAGCGGCAAATGTTGCTAAAAATATAAAAAGCCTTGATGCAATGCCTATTATTTGTTCGGTAGTGGGGAATGATGAAAGTGGCAAAATGTTTAACAACTTACTTATGCAAGCAGGTATGAGCAATGAAGGAATAGTAATGTCCACCAATAGACCTACTACTGTAAAAACAAGAGTAATAAGCAGCAATCAACAGTTGTTGAGGATTGATGAGGAAAAGACAGCCTTTATATCGAAAGAGGATTATAATAATTTGATAAACAGGGTGATATATTTGTTGGATAATGAAAATATTGCAGGAATAATATTTGAAGATTATGACAAAGGTGTTATCTCAAAAGAGCTTATTTCAACTATTGTGGCAAAGGCAAAAGAGAATGATATTTTTGTGTCGGTTGATCCTAAGAGGAAGAATTTTAATTATTATCAAAATGTTTCCTTATTTAAACCTAATTTGAAAGAAATAAAAGAGGGGCTAAATAAACAAATAACTGTGAATGATAAAGATAGTTTCGTTGAAATAGCTTATGATTTCTTGATAGAAAATGATTTTGATAATTTGCTTGTAACCTTATCAGAACATGGTATTTTCGGAATCACCAAAGATAAGCAATATCAATTTATACCGAGTGAAAAAAGGAGTATCGCAGATGTGTCGGGTGCCGGAGATACTGTAATAAGTGTTGCTACTCTGTGTATGATTGGAGGTGCTACACTTTTTGATGCTGCCTTTATATCAAATATTGCAGGTGGGTTGGTGTGCGAAAAGGTAGGAGTGGTGCCTATTGACAAAGCCGAATTATATGATGAGGTAATAAGCAGAATAGTGTAAATATTATTTTTGTATATTTGGAAAAAATAAAATATTATGAAACAGCTAATTACAATAATGTTTGCTTTGCTACTTATTCAAGGAGTTAGTGGACAAAAACTTTATCCTACGGAGAGTAAGGCTTTACTGAATGTTACAGTAACTAATTTTGATGGAGACCCCTTGGGCGGTGAGAGAATTATTTTTGTAGCACAAAAGTCAAAAAAAGAATATTCCGTAATAACAAACAATAATGGTAAAGCACAAATATTATTGCCCAAAGGAGATACTTATCAAGTGAAATATAAGGATTTTTCCGAGGCAGTAGATTATTCTCAATTTGAAGTTCCTAATAAGCCCGGAAAATATACTTTTACAGTAAATATGAAATATGAACCGTCAAAAACTTTTACTCTTAACAATGTTTATTTTGATGTGGACAAAGCCACAATTAAACCACAATCTTACAAACAACTTGATGAGTTAGTGGAACTTATGAAGCTTAAAAAGGGTATGGAAATAGAAATAGCAGGACATACCGATAATACAGGTAGTGAAGCTCACAATAAGGTCTTATCACAAGAAAGAGCGGAGGCAATAAAAAAATATTTGGTAAAAAAAGGAATAAATCCTAAAAGAATAAAAGCAGTAGGTTATGGTGCTTCCGAACCAATAGCTACTAATGATACGCCGGAGGGTAGAGCCAAAAATAGAAGAATAGAAGTAAGGGTACTAAAAGAATATAAAATAGGCGAATAAAAATAAGTATGAGAATTGATATTCTGGCTGCTGTTCCTGACTTGTTGCAAAGTTTTTTATCTTTTTCTATAATTAAAAAAGCTCAAGAAAAAGGAAGTGTAGAAATACATATCCACGATTTAAAAGACTTTTCAAAAGATAAACATCGTAAAATAGATGACTATCCTTATGGGGGAATGGCTGGTATGGTGCTTTCTGTTCAACCTGTGTATGATGCAATAAAATCACTTACCCAGTTGAAAAATTATGATGAAGTGATTTTTCCTACTCCGGATGCGCCGTTATACACGCAAAATGCAGCTAATGAATTGGCAACAAAAGATAACCTCATTTTTATTTGCGGACATTACAAGGGCATAGACCAACGCATACGGAATCATATAGTTACCAGAGAGTATTCTATTGGTGATTATGTAATTTCGGGAGGGGAGTTAGCTACTGCAGTTATTGTTGATAGCATAGTCCGTTTACTGCCGGGTGCAATAGGAGATGAAGAGTCTGCTCTTACCGATTCTTTTCAAGATGGATTATTGTCGCCACCAGTATATACTCGTCCAGCAGAGTTTAACGGTTGGAAGGTGCCTGACATATTGTTAAGTGGTAATCATAAGAAAATAGAGGAGTGGCAACTTGAACAATCTGTAGAAAAAACAAAGCGAATAAGACCTGATTTATTGAAGTAATTGTTTTTTTGTTTTTATGATAAATAATTTTATATAAGAAATAACATTTCATCTCTCTCTAAAAATTACATTTTTTAATTGAATTTAGAAAGAAAAAACAATTACTTTTGCAAACAAATGAGGTGAAAATGCTAAAAAAAATAATTATAGCAGTAGGAATAGTACTCTTAATAGGTGTGGCAATAGTTTCTTATTGGAGACTTGGGATATCGACCCATGCGGCTATAAACAAAATGATAGAACTTGCTCCAGAAAACTCAGCAATTATTTTGAATATATCAAGTGCAAATTCTATAAAAGAACTTACTGCAAATAATAAAATATATCAGGAATTGTCTTTTTCTCAACCATTTGCTTCGTTATCAGAAGATTTGAAATATTTCTTTTCGGTAATAACTAAATACCCGGAATTAAAAGGTTTGGCAAATACCCCGATTATGCTAACTGTAAATAAGCAGGGAAAGCGGAAAATAGAAACAATATTTTTTATAAAATTTGGAAATACTTTTCTAAGTGACGAAGATGCTTATGATTTTATAAAGGGAAAAATAGGTGCTAAATACCAAGTTAAAGAATATACTTATAATGAAGAAAAAGTGTTGAATATAAGTGAGTTCTATATATTTGTGAAAGAAGGAATAATAATACTGAGTAAAAGTAAAATGCTAATAGAAAAAATAATAAGGTCAGTATCTGCAGGTTATTCCTCTTTGCAACATGATCCGTATTTGAAAAAAGTTGTAAATACTGCAGGTAAAAATGTAGTAGCCAATTTGTATGTCAATTATAAAAATTTGCAAAATATAGCATCATTATTTGCTAATGAAAACTATCGTTATGCAATTACTAAACTTAAAACTGCAGAGTGGACTGAGTTTGATATTACATTGAAAGAAAAATCAATGTTATTCAATGGTTTTACTATGATAAGTGATTCTATCCCTAAATATCTTGGTTTATTTAAGCATCAAGAACCTGTAAGTGTATCGATGGAAGAAATATTACCTTCATCTGTCTCGTCATTTGTTTGGTTAGGGATACCTAAGCCTCAAAAATTCAATACTGATTATAAGAAATATTTAAAACAAAATTATTTTTATAAATCATATAACAAAAGTATAACTAAATATGACCAATTACTTGGCATAGATGTGGTTAAGCCATTTTTCTCCATTGTTAAAGATGAGGTTGCTTTAGTAATGCTTACTCCGCAATCGGAAGATATAGATGCTAATACATTTATGATAGTAAATACGGTTAGTCGCCGTTTGGCTACAGAACAAATGCTTAAAATAATAAAAGCCCATGCACAAAAGTTCGGAAACAATATAGATAACTACATATCTTATTTTAATATAGATGAAGAAACTAAAATTCCTGTTTATTCTTTTCCAATTCATTATTATGGAAAAATATTGTTAGGAGATATTTTTGGAAAGGTAGAAACATCTTATTTTACTTTTGTTGACAATTATCTGATTTTCGGGAGTAATAAAAAAGAACTTAGAAAGTTTGTTTTGGCAAACATACACAGACGCACATTGGAAACCGATATGGAATATCAAGATTTTAAGGAAGCTCTTTCAGAAAAATCAAACTTTTACTTTTTCTCAAAAGTTTTTTCTTCACAATATTTGATAGATACTTATTCAAGTGAGAATATTAGAGAATTTTTTGATAAAAATAAAGATAAATATCAAAAAGTGTATGCAATAGCTTTACAAATGCAAGGAGGCGACAATCTTTTATACACTTCACTGGCTTTGAAGTATAATCAAGACACACGGGAAAAACCTCATACGGTATGGGAAACACTCTTGGACACTACTATTAGTTTTAAGCCGCAATTAGTAATAAATCACAATACTAATAAAAAGGAAATAATGTTACAAGATGAAAAAAATAATTTGTATTTAATCAACGATATGGGACGGATTTTGTGGAAGTTGCATATTGACGGGAAAATATTAGGCAAAATATATCAAATAGATTTTTATAAAAATCACAAACTACAATATTTATTCAATACCAGAAAAAAACTTTACTTGATAGACCGTAATGGTAATTATGTGGAACGGTATCCTATTACTTTACGTTCACCTGCTACCAACGGTATTGCAGTATTTGATTATGAAAAAACACGGGATTATAGAATATTTGTTGCAGGAGAAGATAAACACATATATTTGTACAACCAAGACGGCAATGTAGTAACAGGTTGGACATTCGGCACTACCGATACTTATGTTTATCAACCTATTCAACATTTTCGTATCGCAACAAAAGATTATATAATTTTTGCCGATAGCTTAAAAACCTATATTCTAAACAGAAGAGGAGAATCTCGTATAACTGTGAAAAAATACTTTTCAAAATCAAAAAACAATATATTTTATTTGAACAAGGAAAAAGATACTTATTACTTTGTAACTACAAGCAGTAATGGTAAAGTATATGAGATAGATTTGGACGGAAATGTAAAAACAAAAGATTTTAGTTCTTTTACTCCTTCACACTTTTTTACGTTGTATGATATTGACGGAGATGGTAATAAGGATTATATTTTTGGTGACAAAAAAGAGTTTTCCGTATATGAAAATAACGGTAAAATGAAATTCAAATATGAATTTGAAAACACTATTTATTTTCCACCCAATATTTTTGTATTTCCAAATAATATTATTCGTATAGGGTTGGTAGATCGTAAATCGTCATTAATTTATCTATTTAACAATGATGGATCGCTATATCAAGACTTTCCGCTAAACGGCTACTCTCCTTTTACTATTGGTCATTTCAATCCCGAATCTCCAAAATTTAATCTTATTGTAGGTAGCAAAGACGGGTTTTTGTATAATTATGAAGTAAATTAGGATAATTCTATGTTAGGTACATACAAAAACATATTGCAAGCAATAGGGCATACACCTTTGGTAAAAATAAATAAACTTAATCCTAATCCAAAAGTTGAGATTTATGCTAAAATAGAAGGCTTGGAACCTTCCGGTAGCATAAAAGACCGCATTGCACTAAAAATGATAGAACAAGCTGAAAATGAAGGTGTGCTTACGCATAAAAAAACAATAATAGAAGCAACTTCCGGCAATACAGGTATATCACTTGCAATGATAGGTGCGGTAAAAGGTTATAAAGTAGTCATTGTAATGAGTGAAGCAGTGTCCGTTGAACGCCGTAAAATGATAAAAGCATTCGGAGCGGAAGTAATTCTTACTCCTGCCAAAGAAGGAACAGATGGTGCTATAAAAAAGGTAAAAGAACTAATAGAGAAAAATCCTGACGAATATTTTACCACTGACCAGTTTTCAAATAAATACAATAAATTGGCACATTATAGAACTACCGCACAAGAAATATGGGAACAAACCGGAGGTGAAATAAATTACTTTGTGTCGGCAATAGGAACTTCCGGAACAATAATGGGAATAGGAAAGGCTTTAAAAGAAAATAACCCTTACTTAAAAGTGGTATGCGCACATCCCGAAAAAGGACATTATATACAAGGACTTAAAAATTTGGAGGAAGCAATTATCCCAGCTATATATGACCCTTCTCTTATAGATATTAAAATAGATGTGCCTACGCAAAAAGCATTTGAAATTGCCAGTAATATTATCAAAAAAGAAGGTGTATTTGTGGGAATGAGCAGTGGTGCTGCAATGTATGCTGCTATAGAGACAGCTAAGCAAATAGCTGAAGGTACTATAGTGGTAATTTTTCCTGATAGAGGAGAAAAATATTTAACTACAGAATTGTTTAATTACTAAAAAATGATAAAAATATGAAAACCGTAAAAGAATTAAAAGATTTTGCTACACAAGTAAGAAGAGACATAATAAGAATGATTAACAATGCAAATTCAGGGCATCCAGGAGGAGCATTAGGTGCCACAGATTATTTAACGGTATTGTATAATAAGTTTATGGAATATGACCCTACGCATTTTAATATGGACGGAATAGATGAAGATTTATTTTTCCTTTCAAATGGACATCTTTCTGCATTGTGGTATAGTGTATTAGCCCGTGTTGGTTATTTTGATATAAAGGAACTTGCTACATTTAGAAAAATAAATAGCAGATTACAAGGTCATCCTACCACAGAAGAAGGATTGCCAGGCATACGTGTAGCTTCTGGATCTCTTGGTCAAGGGTTATCGGCATCAATAGGTGCAGCACTATCCAAAAAATTGAATAAAGACAATCATACTGTATATGTGCTTATGGGTGATGGAGAACTGCAAGAAGGTAACATCTGGGAAGCTGCCATGTTTGCCGCTCATCACAAAGTGGACAATTTGATTGCTGCAGTAGATTACAATAAAAAACAAATAGATGGTCCTACCGATGAAGTTTTATCACTTGGAGACTTAGAAGCAAAATGGAAATCATTTGGTTGGGATGTAATAGTAGCGGAAGATGGCAATGATATTGAAAAACTAATATATGTGCTTACCGAAGCCCATAGAAGACTACACAAAGAAAAACCTGTTGTTATTTTACTTAAAACCGTTATGGGAAAAGGTGTTGATTTTATGGAAAATGATCACCGTTGGCACGGAAAAGCTCCATCTGACGAAGAAACATTAAAGGCTTTAGAACAATTACCGGAAACACTTGGTGATTTTTAACTTTTTTTATAAAACAAAAAAAAATAGAAAAAATTGTAGTATTTTAGCACCTTAATTTTTAAGGTAAAATAAAGTAAAAATAGAAGAATATGGCAGTACTTGAAACATTGCGTAATAAAGCAGGTCTTTTTGTATCAATTATTATCGGATTGGCATTATTTGCATTCATTTTAGGAGATTTTATTAAGAATGGTTCTGCTCTTATGAGAAGTAAAACTTATGAAATAGCAGAAATAAATGGGAAATCAGTGCAATATCAAGAATATCAGGCACTTGTAGATCAATTGGTTGATAATTATAAAAGGAATTCTAACAAAAGCGGATTAGATGATGCTACTATGGAGCAAATAAGACAACAAGCATGGGAAACACTTGTTATGAATTATGTGATGGGAGATGAATATAAAGAGCTTGGTATAACAGTTACTCCAGACGAACTTTTGGATATGGTACAAGGACAAAATATTGACCCTCAAATAAAACAAATACCGATATTCAAAAATCCACAAACAGGACAATTTGATAAATCACGTGTAATATTGTTTTTGAAGCATTTGGACGACGATCCTACCGGCAATGCAAGAGCAAGTTGGTTAGCTTTTGAAAAGGTGTTGGTGGAAAACCGCAAACTTCAAAAATTTAATAATTTACTTAAAGAAGGTTATTCTGTTCCGGAACCTTTGGCAAAAATGTTTTTGAAAGAAGAAAACTATCGTGTAGATTTTAACTATGTAATGAAAAGTTATACTTCTATTCCTGATTCTACCGTAAATGTTCCCGAAAATAGAATAAAAGAATATTACAATGAAAACATAAAACAATACGAACGTCCCGAAGAAACAAGAGATGTGGAATATGTAATATTTGATGCAAAGCCTTCTAAACAGGATTACGCATATGCAAAACAAATGATAACAAAACTGGTTTCGGATTTTAAAGCCTCAAAAGATGACAAAGCTTTTGTAAACTTAAACTCAGATGTACCTTTTGATGATACTTGGTATAAACAAGGAGAATTACCAGCCCAATTGGATACTTTTATGTTTTCTCACGAAAAAGGTGCAATACTTGGTCCTTATTTTGAAAAAAATGCTTACAAAGTATCAAAACTATCAGATGTAAGAATGTTGCCTGATAGTGTTAAAGCCCGTCATATATTAATACAACCTGATGACAAATTACCTTATGACAAAGCAAAAGCTCTTGCAGACAGTTTAATGAATTTACTTAAAGAAGGTAAAGCCGATTTTACTACTCTTGCTCAAAAATATTCTGCTGATAAAGCCTCGTTGGTAGATGGAGGAGACCTTGGCTGGTTCGATATGAAAAAAATGGTGCAACCGTTTACAGATACCGTATTTTTTGCAAATAAAGGTGATATAAAAGAAGTAACTACTAAATTTGGGATACATATAGTAGAAATAGAAGATCAAGGACCTAAAACAAAAAAAGTACAAGTTGCTACTATTGTAAGAAATGTAGAACCTGGTAAACAAACATTACAATATTATTATTCTATAGCAAGCAAATTTGCAGGAGAAAACAGAACCGCAAAACAGTTTGATGAAACAATAGAAAAAAGTGATACCCTTGTGAAAAGGTATGCAAGCAACCTTAAAGTGATGGATAAGGCAATACCTGGATTATCGGATGCCAGAGATCTTATAAAATGGGCATTTAAAGCAGATACAGGAGAAATATCAGATGTATTTGACTTAGGATACAAATTTGTAGTAGCAAAACTTGCGGCTATACATCCTAAGGGACCTGCACCTCTTAAAGAAGTGGAAGAAGAAATAAAAATAAATGTCTTGAAAGAAATTAAAGGGGAAATGATTGCAGATGAAATGCTTAAACAAAACGCATCCAGTCTTGAAGATTATTCCAAAAAGATGAATTTAGATTTGCAAAATGCTTCTGATGTATCCTTTAGTGCAATAACTATTCCGGGATTAGGAATGGAATTCAAAGTAATAGCAGTATCTACCACTATTCCTGAAAATAAATTGTCAGTACCTATTATGGGAAATCAAGGAGTATTTGTGCTAAAAGTAAATAAAGGTGAAGAAAAAGGAGTTACTACACTTGAAAATGTTAAACAAAAATGGACTCGTGATTTTGTTTATCGTGTAGATTATAAAGCATATGATGCAATGAAAAAAGCCGCAGACATAAAAGATGAAAGATATAAGTTTTATTAAAAAATATAAGTAGTTTATAACAATATAAAGGCTACCAGTATATATGGTAGCCTTTTTTAGGATAATATAAAATTTAACAAATAAAAAATTATATATTATGGAAAAGAAAAAAGATATGATATGGTATAATTCAATGAATTACGGAGGAATATTAGGTGGAATTTTGGTCGTTATTTCATTGATAGGTTATGTGTTTCATTTACAAACTTCAATGGCTTTACAAATGCTCAATTATTTATTTATGGGGGGATTACTTTATTATGGCACCAAAGTGCTGCGTGATAAATATGACGGAGGTGTAATGGGATATGGTAGAGGATTAGCTTCAGGATTTTTGATTTCGTTATTTGCAGGAATAATTGTAGGTTTTTTTGTGTTGATATATTTTAAGTGGTTAGACCCTAGTATGTTAGAGACAATGCGAGCTGATGCCGAACAAAAAATGATAGAAAATGGCACGCCTGACAAATATATAGAACAATCGTTGAGATATATAAATGGTACAATCATGGCAATTGGAACTATTATTTCTTTTGCATTTTGGGGATTTTTGTTATCCTTGTTGGTTGGAATATTGGTTATGAAAAAACCTAATCCGTTGGATGTTGTAGATACGGAAGAGAATAAAGATGAATTGGAAGATTAAAAAAAAGTAAATAGTTATGGATATTTCTGTAGTAGTACCTCTATATAATGAAGAAGAGTCGTTAAGAGAGTTACACGATTGGATACAGCGGGTAATGAATAAAAATAATTTTAGTTATGAAATTCTTTTTATAGATGACGGAAGTAATGATAAATCGTGGGATGTAATCAGAGAACTGACTAATAATAACAGTAGTGTAAAAGGCATAAAGTTTCGTAGAAATTATGGTAAGTCGGCAGCATTGCAAACAGGTTTTACAGAAGCACAAGGAGATGTAGTGATTACAATGGACGCCGATTTACAAGATAGCCCTGATGAAATACCACCTTTGTATAAGATGATAAAGGAAGATGGTTATGATTTAATTTCGGGTTGGAAAAAAGTGAGACATGACCCCATATCCAAAACTGTTCCAAGTAAATTTTTCAATTTTGTTACGCGAATGCTTACCGGAATAAAACTTCATGACTTTAATTGCGGACTTAAAGCATATCGTAATGATGTGGTAAAAAGTGTAGAAGTATATGGCGAAATGCATAGATATATCCCTGTGTTGGCAAAACAAGCAGGCTTTAAGAGAATAGGTGAAAAAGTAGTGGAACACCGTGCAAGAAAATATGGTGTGAGCAAATTTGGTTTTAGCAGGTTTATAAATGGATTTTTGGATTTATTAAGTGTGCTTTTCATGACTAAATTTGGGAAAAAACCTATGCACTTTTTTGGTGTGTGGGGAACCCTAATGTTTTTGATAGGAGGGGTTATTACTGTATGGATAATTGCCGAAAAAATATATAGACTTTCACAGCATTTGCCTGTAAGAGAGGTTGTTGCACAGCCGTTGTTTTATATTGCTTTAGTTTTAGTAATACTTGGTATTCAAATGTTTTTAGCAGGTTTTCTCGGAGAACTTGTAGCTCGTTCTGCCAGTGATAGAAATACATATTTGATACAAGAAAAATTGAATGTTTAACCTAAAAAAATATGAAAATGAAAACAATAGATAAATTACCAAAAATACAAGATGCCGATTTACGTGGCAAAGTAGTATTGGTAAGAGTGGACCATAATGTAGTAAAAGACGGAGTAATACATGACCCTTATCGTATAGATATGACAATTGGAACTTTATATCACATAAATGCGAAAGGAGGGAAAATAATATTGATGACACATGTAGGACGCCCTCGTAATAAAAAAACAGGAGAAATAACTATTAGCGAAAAAACTTCCGTACAGCCGATAGTAGAATACCTAAAAAAGAAATTGCATATAAATATTGCAGTTCCCGACTTTTATAAAGAAAAAGGTAAAGGATATTTAAGCATAGAGACTTCTGTGAATCATTTGATTAAAGAGTTGAAAAACAGTGATTTGGATGCTATTTATTTGCCTAATACAAGATGGTTTTATGGAGAAGAAGTAGGCGGCGAAGAAGCTTTAAGATTTGCTCACCAGTTGGCTGGTTTGGCAGATATATTTGTAAATGATGCTTTTGGTTCTTGGCAACCACATGCATCTACCGTATTGGTAAATAAGTTCTTACCTTCTTATGCAGGCTTCTTGATGCAAAAGGAAATACGAAATTTGGATAGAATATATAATTCTAAACGCCCATTTGTTGCAGTAGTGGCAGGGGCTAAATTTGATACCAAAATAGGACCTCTTTTTGCTTTGTTAGAAAAAGCCGACTATCTTGTGCTGGGGGGAGTTATTTATAATGCGTATTTAGCTGCTAAATATGATTTAAAAGTCAATGGAGTCTCGGAAGATGATGTGGCACAAGCCCATAAGTTTATAGAATATGCTGAAAAATTCCCCGGCAAGATACTTGAACTTCCTTATGTAATAGAGTCCTACACTATGGAAGGAAGGATAGAAGGGAAATATAGAAAACTTAGCATTGATGATTTGAAGAAAAAGAAACAAATAAACTACATATTAGATGTAGCAAAAGAAGCTTTTGAAACCAAACATGTGAGAGAAGTATTTGCTACTGCAAATACAATATTTGTAAATGCTGTAATGGGTTATACTCCGCATTTTAACGAAGGAACTATTGCCCTTGACGAACTTATTGATACCAATAGAGAAGCTATAAAGTTGTATGGAGGTGGAGATACCATGCAAGAGCTTAAACGATTGTTGCCCGGTCTGTATATTGTAGCCGTAGATAGTCCTAAATATTATATATTTACAGGTGGAGGAGCTGTCCTAAAAGCAATAGAAGGAGGCAGTCCTGAGGGAATTGAACCTATAAAAGTGCTTATAGAAGGAAATAAATAAAGTATTATGCCATCAGATAAATATTTTGATGTGCTGAAAAAAGTAGTAGCAGCACAAAATGGAGAAATAGCCGACCAATTAAAAAATGGTGGAATGCAATACCGTATTATTTACGGATTGTCGCTTATAGATTTGAGAAACATTGCCTCTAAATTTTATCCTGATATGGAATTGGCTGATGACTTATGGAAAAAAGATGTGAGGGAATTTAAGGTATTATCTTTATTAATAGATGATCCTGACAAAATAGATGCAGAAAGAGCATTGAGCAGAGCAAATGATTTTACAAACATAGAGTTGGCAGAACAAGCGGGAGGTTATCTGTTCCCTAAATTGAGAAAAGAAGTTATACATTTGCTTGTGCCACAGCTTTTAACGCACGAGAATGAATATGCTAAATGTTCCGGATATATTTTGATAGGAAGTTTGGTGAAAAATAAAATGGAAATAGAAGACGAGGTATTGGCAAATTATTTGGAAAATGCAATAAATGATGCTCCTAATGCTTCTCTTCCGTTGGCTCGGTCAATAAGTGCGGCTTTGAGACTAGTAGGAAGAAAAAATTTGTTTTTGAATAATAAAGCATCGGAAGTATTGTCAGAAATTATCCAAACGGGCACAAAACTTGCTCAATGGCTTGAAGAAGATGTTCAATTTGAACTTGATTTTTATAAAGAAAGGTTTAACAAAAAATAAGGAGGAATAAATTATGGCAAATCAAATAGCAAGAGGTTCCAATCCTGCATTGAGTGCTAAAATATTTGAAAAAGAAGCACAAAGCGGAATTGTTAGCAGTGGCACAATGTCAGTGCAAGGTGTAATTAACAAAACATTAGTAATCTTTGCATTGCTTATATTAGGTGCATATTATACTTGGAGTAAGTTTTTTGGGGCAGCGGATGTGCAAACGGCATCGGCAGCCGTATATCCATGGATGATAGGAGGAGCAATAGGAGGTTTTGTAGTGGCAATGGTTAATGCCTTTGTACCTAAATGGTCTGCTTATCTCACTCCTGTGTATGCTATATTAGAGGGATTGTTTCTTGGTGCCATTTCGGCATACTTCAACATGATGTATCCCGGTATTGTGGCACAAGCAGTAGGTTTGACATTTGCTACATTTTTTGGAATGTTATTCTTGTACAAAGCAAGGATAATAAGAGTTACGGATAAATTCCGTTCTATTATTTTTGGTGCTACTATGGGAATAGCAATATTTTATTTCTTGTCGTTTATATTGGGCATGTTTGGTATAAATGTAGGACTTATAGAAAGTAGCAGTGCATTAGGTATTGGATTTAGTTTATTTGTAGTGGGTATTGCCGCTTTTAATTTATTATTGGATTTTGATTTTATAGAAAGAGCTTCATCCATGGGGGCACCTAAATATATGGAATGGTATGCGGCATTTGGTTTAATGGTTACTTTGGTATGGTTATATATAGAAATTTTACGCTTATTATCTAAACTTAATGAAAGATAAATGCTATTGAAAATATAGATGGGACCTAAGTTTAGAAAATTTTTAAGAGATTGGCATCGGGATATAGGTTATTTTTTTACCGGTGCCATTCTTATTTATGCTATTTCCGGTTTGGCTATTAATCATATAAGAGATTGGAATCCTAACTATAGTGTGGAAGTAGTTGAAAAACAGGTGAATATTCCTTCCGATTATAAAAAAATAGATAAGGACATTGTAAATAAACTTTTGAACTCTTTTGATATAACCCAAGATGATGTAAAAAAATATTACTTCCCGAGTAAAAACAAATTGAAGATATTTTTGAAAAATGGAGATATTGTAGTTAATTTAACTGAACAAAAAGCAAAAATAGAATTTTTACATAAGAGATACATTATTGCTGAGTGTAATTATTTACATTATAATCCAGTAAAGCTTTGGACATATTATTCCGATGTGTTTGCTGTATCATTGATATTTTTGGCATTGAGCGGGCTTTTTATACTTAAAGGTAAATACGGTTTTAGTAAGAGAGGGTGGTGGTTGGTTGTCTTGGGTATGGTAGTGCCTGTATTGGTGTTGGTGATGTATTATTATTAAAAAGGTATAAAAGAAATAAAATAATATGGAATACGATAATATAAAAAAATATCTGGAGCAACAGAAAATAGAGGTAGTT
>CAYQWX010000028.1:18262-23537 GCA_964421355.1 uncultured Bacteroidales bacterium | reverse complement strand
ACGTTAGAATTTAATGGTAATAGTGGTATCTTTATTTAATGTAAATTTTCCATCTTTGTAATCGGGAGGACCTAAAAAGCCAATTGCACCATTAGATACTGCAACTTTTTCAGTAGGAATTCCTAAAAAATTGAAGTCAAGATGTTTGTTATTATTTTGGTCATGAATTACAACTACTAAATATTCACCTTTTTGTAAATTTTTGAATATCACTTGTGATTTTTGATGATTAATAACTCCATATAATGTTTTTAATGGTTCTTTTTGTTCATAGCTTTTAGGAGAATTATATAGTTTTACAATTACTTCACCTTCATTATTAGGTATTTGTGAAATATTTACTTTTATTTTTTATGCATTTGCGTTGTTTGCAAGTACCAAAAAATATATAAAAATTACTTCCAGAATTTGTTGCATTTTTTGAATTAAAGATACTATTAAAAAATGTATTTTATTTTGATATATATTTTTTGTCAAAAGTTTTTTACCTTTATGCGCTTAAAAAAGATTATATGAATATAAATATTGTCCCTGTAAAGACAAAGAAAGATATTAAAAAGTTTGTTGATTTTCAATTTGAACTTTATAAAAATGATAAATATTGGGTGCCGCCTATCAAGGCAGACGAACGAAAGGCTTTAAGTCCCGAAACAAATCCTGCTTTTGAATTTTGTGATGCAGAGTTTTATCTAGCATATAGAGATGGTAAGATTGTGGGTAGGGTAGGAGCTATTGTAAATAAGGCTTATAATGAAAAAACAGGCGAAAAATTTGTAAGAGTTTCAAGGATAGAATTTGTAAATGATTATGAAGTATCTGCGGCATTAATTAAGGCAGTAGAAGATTTTGGTAAGCAAAGAGGTATGACCAAAATACACGGTCCACTTGGATTTACCAATCTTGATACGCAAGGAATGCTTATAGAAGGTTTTGATTATTTGCCGTCGATTGCTTCGGTATATAATAAATCGTATTATAAAGACCATTTTGAAAAACTTGGTTTTGGCAAAGAAATAGATTGGGTGGAATTTAGGCTAACACTGGTAGAACAAGCAATAAAAAAAGCTAAAAGAGGAGCCGATTTGCTTAAAAGAAGATATGGCTTTGATGTGTTGAGGTTTTCGTCACGGGATGAAATGAAAAAATATGCACCAAAAATATTTGAAATACTAAACGGTGCTTTTGCAGACTTACCTTTTGTTATTCCTTTTTCTAAAAAAATGGCAGACTTTTACATAAACAAATATTTTAATATTCTTAATCCCAATTATGTTAGGGTAGTGCTAAACAAAGAAAAAGATGTGATAGGGTTTATAGTTGGTATGCCTTCTCTATCGGAAGCTATGCAAAAAGCCAATGGAAAACTTTTCCCATTTGGATTTACACATATCCTCAAGGCTTTGAAAAAGCCAAAAGTTATAGATTTATTGCTTACAGGTGTTATGCCTGATTATGCCAATTCGGGAGTAGCTGTTATGCTGTTTGCTGATTTGCAAGAGCAAATGCTACAAGAGGGTATATCAACAATGGAAACTACAGGTATTTTTGAGACCAATGGAGCCGCGATTTCCAATTGGAAGAATTATGACCATATACAACATAAACGCCGCAGGTGCTTTGTGAAAGAGTTATAATATCTCGTCTGTTTTTAGATTGTTGATAATAAATTGTTGGCGTTTGTCGGTATTTTTGCCCATGTAAAAACTTAAAAGATTTTCTACATTATCTTCTTTTTGAAAAAGTACTGGTTCCAGTCTTATTTTTTTGCCTATAAATTGCCTAAATTCATCGGGAGATATTTCTCCAAGTCCTTTGAATCGTGTTATTTCGGTATTTTTACCTAATTTATTAAGTGCTTTTTGTTTTTCCTCCTCGTTGTAGCAATATATAGTTTCTTTTTTGGTTCGCACACGAAACAATGGGGTTTGCAATATGAATAAATGTCCGTTTTTTACTAAATCGGGAAAAAATTGCAGGAAAAATGTAAGCAAGAGTAATCTAATATGCATTCCATCCACATCGGCATCGGTAGCAATTATTACTTTATTGTAGCGTAAATTTTCTAGTCCGTTTTCTATATTCAATGCGGCTTGCAAGAGATTAAATTCTTCATTTTTATATACAATTTCTTTACGCTCTCCATAGGAATTTAAAGGTTTCCCTTTAAGGCTAAATACCGCTTGCGTCATTACATTTCGTGCTTTGGTAATGGAACCGCTTGCAGAATCACCTTCGGTAATGAAAATAGAAGTGTCGTATCTTAATTCGTGATTAGTGTTGAAATGTACTTTGCAATCCCGCAATTTTTTATTGTGTAAACTAACTTTTTTGGCAATTTCCCTTGATTTTTTTTGTATTTGTGATATTGCTTTACGTTCTTTTTCAGATGCAAGTATTTTTTTCTGTAATGCTTCTGCAGTATCAGGGTTTTTGTATAAATAGTCTTCAAGATTCCTTTTTACAAAATCTCCTACATAACTTTTAATTGTAGGTCCGCCGGGATACATTGTTTTGGATCCAAGTTTGGTTTTGGTTTGAGATTCAAACACAGGTTCTTCTATGCTTACGCTCAATGCTACTGCAATAGATGCTTTGATGTCGGAAGTGTTAAAGTCTTTTTTATAAAATTCCCTTATGGTTTTTACCAATGCTTCGTTGAATGCTTGTACATGCGTGCCTCCTTGTATAGTGCGTTGTCCGTTTACAAAGCTGTAATATTCTTCTCCGTAACTGTGAGTGTGTGTAAATGCAAATTCTACATCTTCTCCTTTGAAATGAATAATAGGATATACAGGTTCACTGCTTATATTCTCTTCTAATAAATCTATAAGTCCTCTTTTGGAATAAAAAACTTCACCATTGTAATAAATCTTTAAGCCGGAATTTATGTAAACATAGTTTTTTATAAGTTGTTTAACAAACTCATCTTCATAAGAAAATCCTTCAAAGATTTCGTCATCTGGCAAAAAATTAACTATTACTCCATTTGGTTCTTGTGTATTGCCTTCGGTTTCTTCAAGTAATTGCCCACGAGAGAATGATACTTTTTTGTATTTGCCTTCACGGATAGAAGTAATTTCAAATTTGATAGACAGAGCATTTACGGCTTTGAGTCCCACACCATTTAGACCTACGGTTTTTTTGAAAGCACCACTACCATATTTTGCACCTGTGTTTATTTCTGATGCCACTTCTTTTACTTTTCCAAGTGGAATACCTCTTCCGAAGTCTCTTACGGTTACTTCATTGTCTTCATTTATTGTTATTTCTATTTTTTTACCATATCCCATAAGGTATTCGTCCACAGCATTATCTACTGCTTCTTTGAGTAGTACATATATGCCGTCGTCCATTGTGGAGCCGTCTCCCAGTTTGCCAATATACATTCCGGGTCGGCGTCTTATGTGTTCTATTGGGTCAAGTTTTTGAATGTCTGCTTCTGTGTAGCCGTGTTGAGGTTTTTTGTTTTCTTCCATATAAAATTTTATTGGTAAGGTTAATTTTTTTTGCAAAAATAATCATTTGTTTGCGATTTGTTATTATAAATGTATTTGGATTACTTTTGTTGATATGAATCCTACAACTTTTTTATATGCTTGTTGGTATATTGTTAAAAAATAATTTTTATGGTAAATAATGGAATACGATTGTTAATTTTGGTAATAGCTTTGGGTACAATAGCAATGTCTTCTTGCAAAAAAGATGAAAACACTGATAACCCACCTTCTACAAATATCAATTATAAGCAAGAGATGAGACTTTTTGTAGAGCATATAAGTAGTTATGCCAAAGGAATAAATGCAAACTTTTTTATTGTTCCTCAAAATGGAGTAGAGCTTGTAAGTAATACAGGAGATAATGATGGAAGTCCCGAAATAAATTATATAAATGCAATAGACGGTATAGGTCGTGAAGACTTATATTATGGTTATAATGCTGATGACTATCCTACACCGACAGAAGATACGCAATGGATGGAATTTTTTCTGGATATGGCAAAAAATAATGGAAATGTAAAAATATTGGTAACCGATTATTGTTCTACTCATTACAAAGTGGATGATTCCTATACTAAAAATGATGAAAAAGGGTATGTGTCCTTTGCGGCAAGTCATAGAGAATTGGATAATATTCCCGATTATCCTATGCCTATCCACAATGAAAATACGGATAGTATTATAAACTTGCAACAAGTAAAAAATTTTTTATACCTAATAAATCCGGATAATTTATTTACCAGCAAACAAACTTTTATAGATTCTGTAAGAAACACTAATTACGATTTGCTCATTATGGATTTATTTTTCAATGGTGAGCAATTTACTGCTTCCGAGGTAGAGGCTTTAAGACAAAAGGCGAATGGAGGTAAACGCTTATTGATTTGTTATATGAGCATAGGAGAAGCAGAAGATTATAGGTATTATTGGCATTCTGATTGGACTGCCGGTAATCCTGATTTTATAGTGAAAGAAAATCCCGAATGGCAAGGGAATTACCTTGTAAAATATTGGAATAATCAATGGCAAAGTATAATATTTGGCAATAATAGCTCATATTTGTATAAAATCATAAGCGTTGGTTTCGATGGAGTGTATCTTGACAAGATAGATTCTTATGAAGAATTTGAAGAATAATAAATTGCTATTCCGAAGAGTATAATATTTGTTTGATATATCTAATTATTTCTAAATTTTAAATTTTTTATAGATGCTTAATTTATTATTATACAGTTAATTGCTATTGTTTTTTAGAATAAATGAAAAATTTTTTCTAAAAAACGATTTTTATGTAAAATAAAATATGTATTTTTGGAACGATTTTGTTTTATGTTCTAAAATTCTAATTTTCTAAAAATGGAAAAACAACAAGTCAATCAGAAAAAGAAAAGAATAGAAGAATTTATTGTTGAAACTGCATCTGAAATATTCAGAAAATTCGGTTTTAAGAAAACTACTATTGATGATATTGCAGCAGCTGCTCACAAAGGTAAAAGCTCTTTGTATTATTATTTTAGTAGCAAAGAAGATATTTTTAATGCGGTAGTAAACAAAGAAGCTTACAAGCTAAAAGAAGAGTTGGAAATAATAATAAATGATTCAAGGATTTTGCCAAAAGAAAAATTGATGCAGTATATAGTTGTGAGGATGGAAAGGGTTAAAGAATTGGTAAATTATTATGAAGCTCTCAAAAGTGAATATCTTTCCCATTATGATTTTATTGACCAAATAAGGCAAAAACATGATGAGTGGGAGATAGAGAGCATTCAAAAAATATT
>CAYQWX010000028.1:0-18162 GCA_964421355.1 uncultured Bacteroidales bacterium | reverse complement strand
ACCAAATAAGGCAAAAACATGATGAGTGGGAGATAGAGAGCATTCAAAAAATATTAAATGAAGGAGTGGAAAAGGAATCTTTTGAGGTAGATGACACATATATTACGGCAATGGGAATTGTAGTGGCAATGAAAGGTCTTGAAATTCCTTTGTTTTTGAAACATCAATTTAATGATTCGGAAGAAAAGATTAAACATTTATTAGATATACTGTTTTATGGTATTTGTAAAAAATAATTAAAAAAAAATAAAAGTTATGAAGAGGTTTATACTGAAATACAGAGGGTTAATATTAGTAGTGTTAGTGTTGATAACTGGTGTATTAGGTTATTTTATCAAAGATTTAAAGATAGATTCAGACTTTTTGAATTATTTGCCTAAAAATGACCCAGATGCAGTATTGTTCAAAAAAATAGGGCAGGAGTTTGGAGGAAGTTATATGGGCATTATAGCCATTAAAAATCATAATGTATTCAATACTCGTACATTAAAAGAGGTGGAATCGCTTACCGATACTCTTGAGCAAATGCCAGGTATATCAAGTGTGGTAAGTTTAAGCAATGTGATAGATATAAGAAATGAAGATGGTGTGGTAACAATAGAACCATTGTTTGATGAGGTGCCTACCAATAAAAATGACTTGGACACTTTGAAAAGTTATGTGCTATCAAAAGATATGTATAGGGGTGTATTGGTGTCCGATAATGCTAATATGACAAGTATTATAGTAAAATTTACCGGTGATATAAAAGAACATATAGATTCTACTTTATCAAAGGATTCTATAATTGCTTATTATTCGGAATATTATCCTTCGCCCGTTTTTCATGCCAAAATAAAGGGAGATACTGCATACATTACTACCGATAGAATGGAAGTTGTAAGTAATATAAAATCTTTGATAAAAGGAATGAATATTAAAGATAATGTGTTATTTGGAGGACTTCCGTTTATGACCAAGGATGTAGGTGATGTGATATTACATGATGTAATATGGTTAGGACCAATTGCTTTTATAGTGATATTCATTATTCTGTTTTTAAGTTTTAAAAATTTGAATGACACTGTATTACCATTATTAAATGTGGTTATTGCTATTGTCTGGACATTGGGTATAATGTCTATTTTAGGTTACAATCTTACTATGGTATCCAGCACTATTCCTGTTGTGTTGTTAGCGGTAGGTAGTGCATATACCATTCATGTAATAAATCATATTCGTCATGCAGAAGGCAGTTCAATAAAAGAAAAAATTGAAAATTCTTTACATCATGTAGCTGTACCAGTATTTTTTGCATCTCTTACTACTATGATAGGTTTTATTTCTTTTATTTTCGGTTCGTATTTAACAATGATTAAGGAATTTGGTATTTTTTCGGCATTAGGTATAGGTCTTGCTTTGATATTTTCTTTGGTTATTACTCCCGTTATTACTTCGTACTCATCAGATATAAGACAGAAGATTACAAATAAGACGGAAAAAGAGCATAACGGAGGAGCACTTGCACATATATTGGATAAATTAGGTTATATGGTAACCGAAATGCCATATTATTTTATAGGTTTTTGGATAATAGTAGCAATAGTTTTTGCATTACCTATAAAAAATATAGAGAAAAATGTTGATTTGTTAACATATTTACCCAAAACTCATCCTTCTCGTCAAGCCGAATTGGAAATACGAAAAGCCACAGGAGGAACTATTCCTATATATGTAATTGTAGAGGGAGATATTCTTACACCGAAGACATTAGAAGAATTGGACGATGTAAAGCAATTTATGAAAACCATACCGTATATAAAACATCCGCAGTCAGTAGCCGATATGTTTAAGGAAATGAACAAAGTAATGGGAGATGGTGACAAATTACCTGATTCGCAAGACAAAGTAGATAATCTTTGGTTTATGCTACAAGGTCAAGATTTATTAGAACAATATATTTCTACGGATAATAATAAAGCATTAGTTCAAGGTGTAGTTACTACGAGTGATACTAAAAAATTGAATGAAGTCATTTCAGACTTAAATAATTTTTTGGCTTCAAAACATTATAATAATATGAAAGTATCAGGGTTTCCAGTGATTTACAAAAAACTTGGAGACAGCCTATTAACAAGTCAAGAAAGTAGTTTGGTATTAAGTATACTATTGGTATTTGTCATTGTTTCATTATTACTAAAAAGTTTAAAAAATGGAATTGCCGCTATTTTACCTATTACCGTTACATTAATTATTCTGTTTGGTTTTATGGGAATGATGCATATACCTTTGGATGTTGCAACTGTATTGGTGGGAAGTGTATCTATTGGTATAGGTATAGATTATGCTATACATTTTTCCAGCGGATTAAGTAAGAATCTAAAAACATCGGATTACAAAATTGCTACTATTAAGACCATGAAAGTAACAGGTAAAGCAATTATTATCAACATGTTATCTGTAATGCTTGGTTTTTTGGTGTTGGTGTTTGCCGAACTTGTTCCATTGCGGTATTTTGGTATGTTGGTGGCAATAACAATGATAGGTTCTACCATATCTACTCTTACTCTTATGCCCCCTATTTTAAAAATAGAAAGAAATAGAAATAATAAATAATAAATGTTTAACTTAAAAAAAGTAGTATTATGAAAAAAGTAATTTTAATGTTGGTGGTAATGATTGCAGGCATGAGTGTATATGCCCAAAATGCCACAGAAGTGTTAAAGAAAATGGATGATGTGCTTTTTGCTGCAAAAGACCAAAAAGTGGATTTAAAGATTATTATTTTTGACAAAAACGGAAAACAAAAAATCAGGAAAGCAAAAAGTAAACAAATGGGAACTAATTACAGGTTGATACGATTTACAGAACCGGCTTCCCAAAGAGGAATTGCTTTTTTGTCTTTGCCAAACGATGTGATGTATGTGTATCTTCCTGCATTCAAAAAGGAAAGGAGAGTTGCAGGGCATGTAAAAACACAAAATTTTGCGGGAACCGATTTTGCCTATGAAGATTTGGAATCAAAACCTTATTCTGAAAAATATAATCCTACTTCCGTAAAAGATAATGGAAAATTTTATGTGTTGGAAGCCAAACCAAAAGATAAAAACAGTGCTTATTCCAAGTTGATTATAACAATCAATAAAAGTAATTATTATCCAAAAGAAGTTAAATATTTTGACAAAAAAGGAAGATTATCCAAGCATTTGACAAATAAAAAGATAGAAAAGAAAGGAAAATATTGGATATCTACCGATATACTTATGGAAACTATTTCCAAAAAAACAAAAACAGAAATGATTTTTGAAAATGTGTCATTTGACAATGGTTTTACAAAAGATGATTTTTCTGTAAGAAAACTTGTTCAATAGTTTTTATAAAAAAATAATGGAAAATGAAAAGGATAGTTGTTGCTGTTTTTATGATGTTTGTAGCTGGAGGAGTGTTATTTGCTCAAGATGATAATAATAAACTTGTGGTTGGAGGCGAATTGCTTTCTAATAATAGGGTGAGACTAAACGACACATTGCCTTGGTCGTGGAATGAAAACCGACTTGATGTTAAATTAACTAAAAAAGTAGATGGATTTGCAAAATTTAATGGGGATATATGGTTTAGGTATTTCAATTTTTCTGACAATGATTTAATAAATCCTTATTATAGAACAGACTTAACCGTGCCGTTTAGTGATGAAATAAGAGAATTAAATGTGGAGCTATACGACTTTTTAATAAAAAATTTGGATATTACACTTGGTCGTCAAAGAATAGCATGGGGAACGGCAGATAAAATAAACCCTACTGATAATTTAAATCCTTATGATTTGTCGGATATATGGGATTTTGGAAGGCATTTGGGGAGTGATGCAATAGATATGAGATATTATGTGGGAGATTTAAAGATAGAAGGTGTGTTTATGCCATATTTTAAGCCTTATAGGTTGCCTTACGGAGATTGGTGGCAAGCTTTTGAAACGGATGCAAACTTGCCCGACACCATGCAAATAATAGAAAAAACAGGCATTATTCCACCAATTACGATGAATCTTAAGTATAATAATCTTTATTACAATTATCAATTACCTGTAAATAAATGGTCTGAAAATGCTATGTATGGTGCGAAAATATCAAAAAATTTATGGGGATATGATTTTTCTTTGAGTTATATGTATGGTAGAGACGGCTTACCATTACCAATAAAAACAGATATTACTGTTGATTCACTTGCTTCTACATTAGATACGGCATATCTTTCGGTAAATACCATAATGATGTATCCGAGAGTGCATATAATAGGATTTGACTTTGCCGGAACTATCGGTAATTTTGGTGTGTGGGGAGAAGCGGCAATGTTTATGCCTGACAAGAAATATATAATGGAAGTAAATGCTCCTGACCCAAATGCAATGGTAAGTTCTATTTCTCCTTTTTTGAGTGGTTTTGAATTTGAAACAAACCCCGAAATGAAAGATAGTGTAGTGCTTGACAATAAACCTTATTTTAGATATGTATTGGGAACAGACTATACTTTTGTCAATGGATTGTATCTTAATATGCAATACCTTCACGGATTTATAAATGAAAGGGGGCAAGGCAATTTGAATGATTATTTGGTATTTCATCTTGAAAAGAAATTTTTTGACGATAAATTAGCTATCTCTCCTGCAGATTTTATGGTAACTGTATCCGATTGGAATGATATAAGTAATAATTATGCTTATGTATGGATGCCCACATTGTCTTATTATCCTACCGATAATGCAGAAATAAAATTTGGAAGCAGAATAATTGACGGTAAAGGAGAAGGACTTTTTAGTAAAATAAAAGATAAAGATGAGTTATTTATTTCATTGAAGTATAGTTTTTAAGTAATACTGTTAAATCGGGAGAGAACTTACTCTCCCGATTTTTTATATTTTTACAGATTCTTCACAATTTGTGCTGCAATTTCTCCAAAATATTTTTTGATAATTGTTTTTACATCATTTTCATTAGAAGAGAAATTTTTTACGGCTACACCACCTGTTATTATTTTCCCCTTATTATCGAATAAGGTGTAATGAACTTGTATTTGACGCAAATGTTCATTTCCGTTATTGTATGGTGATGAGAAGTCTTCTTTTATGTCTAATTCATTTATAACAAGCACTTTATCAACGTTAGTTTTTGATACTGTTTTTATAAACGTCTTTCTATCTATTACTTTTGAATTTATAAATTTGTTTGTGTTATCTCCTATTAAAGATATTACTTCGCCTTGTTGATGTTTGTTAGGAGAGTTATTCTTATTTGATAATTTGGATTTTTTACAGCCAAACAATTTCTTTTTTTTCTTTTGTCCATAAGGAAGGTCTTCCAAATAAAAATGCAAACTACTTCTTATTAGTAGGGTAATATCTTCTTGTGTCCCTTGCGTTGTTACTCCTTGCGGAGATATTATTTTTCTCCCACCTTTTTGTTGTATTGCCAATATAAGCCCGTTTGTAAAAGTGCTTACCATTGCAGAATATTTCATGTTAGAGGCTTTGAGCATATCTGCACTTGCTTGATTGTAAAACATTCTGTCATCAAACGGAATTACCAATATATTTTGTGCAATAGTTTTTTCTACTTGACCTATTATTGCTATAAAAATTAAAAAAAATATCTTTTTCATTTTCCACTAAAAAGTTTTACAATATCATTACCATTAGCGTAAACTACTAATAATAGAAGTATGATAAGACCTGCCATTTGTGCTCTTTCCAAAAACTTATCACTTGGCTTTTTGCCGGTTATCATTTCATATAATGTAAACATTACATGTCCTCCGTCAAGTCCAGGTATTGGCAGTAAGTTAAGCACTGCTAACATTATTGACAAAAATGCCGTAATGTTCCAAAATGAATGCCAGTCCCATACTCCCGGGAATATCTTTCCTATGGATATAAATCCTCCTACAGATTTGTAAGCTTTGGTTTCCGGAGAAAAGATAAGTTTAAATTGTTTCAAATAGCTTTTTGTTACATCTATTGTTTTATTTATTCCGGCAGGTATTGCTTCTAATAATGAATAATCAATATGCTTGAATTTAAAATATTTAGTTAAATCCATATCCAATAAAACACCTATCATTCCTTGTTTACTTACTTGTAAAGGAACAGTTAGTGTATCATTATTTCTAACAATTGTAGCTTGTATTGTTTTTCCTTTATTTTGTTGCAGTATCTCTTTTACTTGATCTATAAACATTGCCTGTTTGCCATTTATTGCTATTATTTTATCTCCCGATTTAAGTCCTGCTTTTGCCGCAGCAGAAGTATCAGGCACTTGTGCTACCACAAATGGTATTCGCGGTGCAATAAAATATGGATTATGAATAAGTTTAGCAATATCTGATTTTTTGATTGGGATTTCTATTATCTTATCATTTCTTTTTACTGTAAGGGTAATTGGTGCATTCAGTAATATTTTTACCGGAATTTTATTAAAATCTTTTATTTCTTCATTTCCAATTTTTAATATCTTGTCTCCATTTTGTAGCCCAATAGCCATACCTGTACTATCGGTCATTATTCCGTATTTTACATTTTCAGCGGGTAAATAGTCTGTTCCCCAAGCAAATAGAATACCGATATATATAACAAAAGCAAGTAAAATATTTACTATTATTCCTCCTAAAAGTATAAATAAACGTTGCCAAGCAGGTTTCGCTCTAAACTCCCAAGGTTGTGGAGGTTTTTTCATTTGTTCTTTATCCATTGATTCATCTATCATTCCGGATATTTTTACATAACCTCCAAGAGGAAGCCAGCCTATTCCGTATTCTGTTTCACCCCATTTAAATTTGAATAAGGAAAACCAAGGATTGAAGAACATATAAAATTTTTCTACTTTTGTTTTAAAAATTTTTGCAAAAGTGAAATGTCCTAATTCATGAAGAATTACCAATATTGATAAACTTAAAAAAAACTGTAAAATCTTTATGCCGATAGGTCCCATAATAATTAAAATATTTTTTGCAAGCCACAAAGGTATCATTAAATATTTAGATAATAAAATGTAAGAATAATATTCTTTGACTTATGCAAATGGTAAAAAAAGAATTATACCTTTGTGCTCCGAAATCAAATAGATATGAGTGAGGACTTTTCTCAAGATAAAACTACTAATAATCAGAACAATAAGGATAAACATAAACACTCTAAAATTATAAAACTTTCTACATATTTTAGAGAATGGTTTTTAGATTATGCTTCCTATGTAATATTGGAAAGGGCAATACCTAATGCTCTTGATGGATTAAAACCTGTGCAGAGAAGGATATTGCATGCAATGTATCGTATGCACGATGGTAGATATACCAAAGTTGCAAATATTATAGGACAAACAATGCAATATCACCCTCATGGTGATGCAGCAATAGGTGATGCTCTTGTTCAACTTGGTCAAAAAGAATTATTAATAGATACACAGGGTAACTGGGGAAATGTGGTAACTGGTGACCCTGCTGCTGCTCCTCGTTATATAGAAGCCAGACTGTCAAAGTTTGCTTTGGAGGTATTATATAGTCCAAAAGTTACAGAGTGGGTAAATTCTTACGATGGTAGAAATTTGGAACCTGTTACATTACCTGTAAAATTCCCATTGCTATTAGTAATTGGAGTGGAAGGTATTGCTGTGGGGTTGGCGTCTAAAATATTACCTCACAATTTTAATGAAGTGATAGATGCTGCTATTGCATACTTAAAGGGAGAGGACTTTGAACTTTATCCAGATTTTTTGACAGGAGGTTTAGCAGATATATCTCGTTATAATAACGGATTAAGAGGAGGAGTGATAAAAGTTAGAGCAAAGATTAAAAAAGAAAATGCCAAAACATTGGTAATTACAGAAATACCATACTCTACCACTACAGACAAAATAATAGACTCTATAATAAAAGCAAATGATAAAGGCAAAATAAAAATAAAAAAAATAGATGACAATACTGCAGAAAATGTTGAAATAATTATTCATTTGGCAAGTGGAGTAAATGCCGATGCTACTATAGATGCTTTATATGCCTTTACTGATTGTGAAGTGTCTTTGTATCCTAATTCAACTGTGATTTATGATGGGAAACCGCAATTTTTGCCTGTAACCGAATTGCTAAAAATATCGGTTGATAATACCAAAGATATTTTACGTCGAGAATTTGAAATCAAACTTGACGAACTGGAAGCAGCATGGCATTTTGCCAATCTTGAACGAATATTTGTGGAAAATAGAATATATAGAAAAATAGAGGAAATAACGGTTGAAGAGCAAATTTTTAGTGAAATACTAAAAGGACTGGAACCTTATAAATCAATATTTAAGCGGAAAATTACTCAAGATGATTTAGTTAGACTTACCGAAATAAAAATTAGACGTATATCCCGTTATGATATAGAAAACTTTTATAAAAACATAGAGCGAATAGAAGCACAAATAGCCGAAATAAAATACAATTTGGAACATCTTACCGAATATGCAATAAATTATTTTAAACAAATAAAAGAAAAATACGGAAAAGGCAAAGAAAGAAGAACAGAACTTAAAAGCTTTGAAGAAATAGAACAAAGTAGAGTAGTGGTAAGAAATTTGAAATTGTATGTAAACAGAAAAGAAGGGTATTTTGGAACATCTTTGAAAAAAGATGAATATGTATGTGATTGTTCGGATATAGATGATGTAATAGTGTTTTTACAAGATGGGACATATTTTGTTACAAAAGTTACGGATAAAGCTTTTGCAGGTAAAAACATAATTTACATAGGACTATTTAATAAGTATGATAAACGCACAGTATATAATGTAATCTACCGTGATGGTAGAATATCTCCCAACTATGCAAAAAGGTTTATGGTAAACAGTATTATTAGGGATAGGATGTATAATTTGACTAAGGGGACTAAGGGCTCAAAAGTATTGTATTTTAGTGTAAATCCTAATGGAGAAGCCGAAATAGTATCTGTGTATCTAAAACCGCGTCCGAGAATAAAAAAACTTGTATTTGATTATGATTTTTCACAACTTGCCATCAAAAATCGCAATTCTCAAGGCAATATAGTTACCAAAAACGAAATACACAAAGTTACATTAAAAGAAAAAGGTAAATCTACTCTTGGCGGTGTGCGTATATGGTATGACGAAGAAGTAAATCGTATAAATAATAAAGAAAAAGGTATTTATCTTGGAGAATTTTTTGATGATGATACAATAATTGTTTTTTATAAAAATGGAGAATTTAAGCGTTATACATATTCTTTAGATAATCATTTTGACGAAGATATGATTTTAATTGAAAAATATGACCCACAAAAAGTTTATTCCCTAATTTATATAGATAAAGAAACTGAATATTATTATTTGAAACGTTTTAATATTAAGGAAAAAGAAAAAAATGGATTTTTTGTTGATGAAGGAAATCAAATATATGAGTTTTTACCAGTAGGAAATTTTATCATAAAATTGAAAACCCAAAATAAAAAAGGAGACATATCTGACCAAGAACTATCTGCTGAAGAATTTATTTCGGTAAAAGGTGTTGGTGCAAAAGGTAAAAGACTAACTGATAAAAAAGTGGTGGCTTTAGAATATGAAGTGCCAATTGTTGAAGAAGAGGAAGGCAATAATAACGATAATGAAGGTGAAGATATAAATAACATTAAATTATTCTAAAAAATATTAAAAAATGGGAAGGATAAAATCGGAACTTAAAAAGTTTCATGTGTGGAGGATAAAACACATTAGTAATCAACATTTTTTATTTTTATTAAGTATTGTTATAGGTGTAGCAGGTGGACTTGTTGCTGCTACAATAAAGAATACAGTACATTTTATCAGACACTTATTTACAAGTGGTTTTGCACTGGATTATGGCAATTATCTATATATTATATATCCGGGTATAGGTATTTTTCTTGCCATAGTTTTTATGAAATATATTTTACGCAAAAATGTGGAGAATGATGGTATTCCCATGGTGCTTTATGCAATATCTAAGAAAGCTGGTTTTATGAAACCACACAATATGTTTTCTTCAATAATAACAAGCTCTTTTACAGTTGGATTTGGTGGTTCTGTCGGATTGGAAGGTCCTACTATAGCTACAGGAGCAAGTATCGGCTCCAATGTGGCAAGAGTTTTGGGATTAACTTACAAGGATACTGTAATGCTTGTTGGTGCGGCAAGTGCTGCATCTCTTGCTGCCATATTCAAGGCACCCATTACAGGAATAATTTTTGTATTGGAAATAATGATGCTTGATATGAATCTTACTTTTTTGATGACATTATTATTATCAAGCGTTACAGGAGTTCTTACTTCTTATTTCTTTTTAGGCAAAGATGTGCTATATCCAGTAACAATTCATTTTCAATTACAATATAAATTATTGCCTTATTTCTTTATATTAAGTATTATTACTGCAATATTTAGTTTATATTATTACAAAGTATATGTTTTTATAAACAAAGTTTTTGGTAATATAAATAAATGGTATTGGCGTTACAGTATAGGTGCCATTGGGTTAGGAGTTTTGATTTTATTATTCCCTGCATTATATGGTGAAGGATATGAATCTATGAATGCTGCACTAAATGGAGATTTTATGCATGTTTTTGAAAAAACTTTTTATTATTCTCTACACAATGATTTTAGAGTAATATTTTTAGTATTTTTATTTTTAGTACTATTAAAGGTGGTAGCAATGACTTTAACTTTTGCTGCCGGTGGAGTAGGTGGAGTATTTGCTCCTACTTTGTTTATTGGTTCGCATATCGGATTATTATTTGCGTTGTTATCAAACCATTATTTGGGCACACATTTATCACTTACAATATTTGCGTTGGCAGGAATGGCAGGCATGATTTCCGGGGTATTACATGGTCCTCTTACTGGTATGTTTCTTATAGCGGAAATAACAAGCAGCTATAGTATGTTTATGCCACTTATGTTAGTAAGTGTTATATCTTTCTTTATAGTACGACTATTTAATAAATACTCTATATACACATATCAATTGGCAAGTAGAGGTGGACTAATTACACACGATAAAGACAAATCCGTGTTGAGGATGTTGGAAATAGACAAATTGTTGGAAACGAATTTTACAACAGTGAAAAAAGAAGAAACTTTACGAGATTTGATAAAAAAAATAGAAGTATCTTCCAGAAATCTCTTTCCTGTTGTTGATGATAATGGTAATTTGGAAGGACTTGTTCTATTAGACGATATCCGAAAATTAATGTTTAATCCAGAATATTATGATAAGATACATGTAAAAGATGTAATGTATTTGCTCAAGGATCACGAAATAGTAGATGTAACCAAAGATGATATGGAAGAAGTATTAAGTAAGTTTACTAAAACTGGACATTATAATTTGCCAGTAGTGGAAAAAGGCAAATATCTAGGATTTTTATCCAGAGCAAATGTGTTAACATCTTATCAGAAGCTTATAAGTTTATTTTCCAGTGAATAAAAAATTTTTTATATTTGTGAAAAATTATTTCTTAATATAATGTATGCAAGTGGCTTAATAGTTCGTTCTAATATACGCTTTTTCAAAGAAATGTATAAAGAATATTATATTGATTTTCTTCGTAAACTAGATTCTGATGTTAAAGAAGTATATGAAAAAGGACCTATCACTTCTAAATGGTATGAGTTAAGGCGTTTTTTTATTGAACCTATGGAAATTTATGCACAAGTTTCCAATATTACTGATAATATTGAATTTGCTAAAGAGATTGGAAGATATAGTGCAGAAATTTCACTTACAGGAATATATAGGCTATTCTTACTTTTACTTAATCGCAATTTTCTAATTAAAAGGGCATCTCTAATTATAAAAAAGTTTTATAAGGGTGCAGATGCAACAATATATGAAAAAGATAAAAACTGGTTTAAACTAAAAATAGTAGATTTTCCCGAAATGACACAAATGCTTGAACACTGTATTTGTGCATTTATTGAAAGAGCTTTAGAGATTTCTAAAGCAAATGATGTGAAATATGTAATAGAACAATCAATAACAAAAGGAAATAAAGAATCAAATATATTGTTTTCGTGGAACTAAAGTTGCCAAAATACAAATTATTATAAATAAATAAGAATGGAAGTAAAAGGAGTTGCAATAAAATCTAATATTGACTTTTTTAGAGAAAAATATAATAGTTATTATGCTTCTTTTTTAGAAAAATTAGATGACGATGTAAGGGTAGTATATGAAGGACGAGTAGATATTGCACAATGGTATGAAATTAAAAATTACTATTTAAAACCAATGCAAATATTTGCGGATGTGGCTAAAGTTGAAGATAATATAGAATTTGCAAAAAGCATAGGAATATATAGTGCCAATGTTACTCTTACCGGTATTTATAAAATATTTATATTTATGGCAACTCCACAATATGTATTAAAGAAAGCTTCCAGCATGATGAAAACATTCTATAAAGATGCTGTTGGAGAAATAATAGAATCTGGTGCAAATTGGTGTAAATTACAAATATCCAATTTTCCTGACTTGAACAATATGTTGGAGCATCGCATTGCTGCATTTAGTCAACGTGCTCTTGAGCTTGCAAGTGCTAAAAATGTAAAATATATAATAGAATTTTCTATTACAAAAGGGAATGATAAAAGCGTAATATTTTTTCATTGGGAATAATAGACAAAGTAAAACAACAATGCAAATAAAAGGAACAGGTATAAGAACAAATATTGAATACTTTAAATTAAATTATGCCCAGTATTATGCTTCCTTTTTGGAAAAATTGGATTCTGATTTGTTAAGAGTTTATAAAGACGGTGATTATTCATTAGCCGAATGGTATGAAATCAAAAAGTATTATCTTGAACCAATGACTTTATTTGCAGACATTGTTGGTATTAAAGATAAAGATGCTTTTGCAAGAGATATAGGACGATATAGTGCACAAACTACTCTTACAGGTGTATATAAAGTGTTTTTATTAGTATCTTCTCCATTGTATATAATGAAAAAAGCTTCAAGATTAATGAAAACATTTTATAAAGATGCAGAAAGCGAAGTGATTGATGAAAATAAAAATTGGTGTAGATTAAGAATATTTTACTTTCCTGATATAAATTCCATGCTTGAACATCGCATTGCGGGATATGGTGAAAAAGCCATAGAGATGAGTAATGCAAATCCTTTGTATAGAGTAGAAAAATCTTTAGCCAAAGGAGATAAAGAAACTGTCATATATTATGAATGGAAGTAAAAAGATATATTACCTTTGTATTTGAATAAAAAACCTTAAAAATATGAAAACAATAAAAGTATTTGTGGTAATGATTATTGTGCCGTTTTTGTTAAAAGCACAACATGACAAAATTTATTTCAAAACTTATAATTACGATGAAAGTTTTTATTATGGCACTATTTTAAAAGCTATTAATGATTATGAAGCACAATCTCATAAAAAGTCATTTAAAAGAATAAAAGTAGATATTACTGGCAAAAAATTTCCCAATGATCCTAAGTTATACACTAAACAATGGTATAATCCTCCAATATCACAAGGTAATACAGGTACATGTTGGGCATTTTCTACCACTTCATTTATGGAATCGGAAGTTTACCGCTTAACAGGTAAAAAAGTAAAACTATCCGAAATGTATGTGGTGTATTGGGAATATGTAGAAAAGGCTAAAGGTTATGTAGAATCAAGAGGAACATCTCTATTTGACGAAGGCTCAGAAGCAAATGCAGTTACCCGTATATATAAAAAATATGGTGTAGTTCCTTTCAGTGTTTATAGTGGAAAACTTCCGGGTCAAAAATTTTATAACCATGAACCAATGATGAAAGAAATGAAAAAATTCTTATCTTATGTAAAAGAAAATAATGTGTGGAATGAAGACTTTGTAATTACTACTATAAAAAACATACTTAATGATTATATGGGAGAACCACCTACAGAATTTGAATATGAAGGTAAGAAAATCACTCCAAAGCAATACTTAAAAAATGTGTTAAAATTAAATCCTGATGACTATGTAGATATTTTATCTTACAAACAACATCCGTTTTATCAACAATGTTCTTACGATGTGCCTGACAACTGGTGGCATAGCAAAGAGTATTATAATGTGCCTGTAAAAGATTTTTACAATGCTCTTAAAAATGCTATAAAAAACGGATATACTTGTAGCATTGGGGGAGATGTTTCCGAACCTGGACTACTTGTTGACAAAGGAGACCCGCAAGTAGCAATAGTTCCCGACTTTGATATTCCTTCAAATTACATAAATGATGATGCCAGAGAATTCCGTTTTGCCAACAAAACAACTACTGATGACCATGGAATGCACCTTGTAGGATATTATGTTGATAAAAAAACAGGTAAAACTTGGTTCCTGATAAAGGATTCAAGTTCCGGTTCCAGAAATAATGGTAAAGATGATCCAAAATATGGATATTATTTCTTTTCAGAAGATTATGTGAAACTTAAAATGATGGATTTTATGGTACATAAAGATGCTGTAAAAGATTTATTGAAAAAATTTAATAAAATGAAAAAATAATGAACTTATACGATAGTATAAGAGAATATATTGCCCGGCAAATAGGTATAGAAAAAGGAGTAATAACTTCCTTGATCATTTTGCTGGGCATACTTATTATAGCATGGATTGCCGATTGGATTGTTAAAAAACTGATACGGGGAGCGGTAAAACGATATGTAGAAAAGAGTAGAAATAAATATGATGATGTTTTCTATGAAAGACGTGTTTTTTCCCGTTTAGCACATTTAGTTCCTGCCATAATAGTTTATTTCTTGGTAGAAACGGCTTTCCCTTACAACAAAGGAGTTGTTCTTGTTATTAAAGATATTGCTTCTATCTATATGATATGGGTGGTGGCAAGAGTAATAGTTGCCTTCCTCAATGCAATAAATGAAATATATGAACGAAATCCCAAACACCAAGGCAGATCTATCAAAAGCTATGTTCAAGCCACTATAATAATTATATATTCAATAGTAGTAATAATTGCACTTTCAGTATTGTTAAACAAAGATTTGTCTTCTCTACTTGCAGGCTTGGGAGCAATGACGGCTGTTATTTTATTGATATTCAAAGATTCCATATTAGGACTTGTCGCAGGCACACAACTGTCTGCAAATGATATGATTAGGGTGGGTGATTGGATAGTAGTGCCAGGACAAAATGCTGACGGAGTAGTGGAAGAAATTACATTAAATATTGTAAAAGTTCGTAATTGGGATAAAACAGTATCTTCCGTTCCTACCTATGCATTAATGACTAATTCTTTTGTCAATTGGCGAGGAATGGAGGAGTCTGGTGTGAGACGAATAAAACGCTCAGTAAATATTGATATGAAAAGTATAAAATTTGTTGATGAAAACCTATATGATAAATTATCAAAAGTATATTTAATAAAAGACTATCTGAAAAATAAGAAAAACGAAATAGATGAATATAATCAAAAATTGCAAATAGATACCACTGTACCTGTAAATGGCAGGAGAATGACTAATGTCGGTGTTTTTCGTAAATATTTGGAATATTATTTAAGGAATAATGAAAATATTCATTCCGATTTAACTTTTTTGGTAAGGCATCTACAACCTACGGAAAAAGGATTGCCAATAGAAATCTATGTTTTTTCAAAAATACAAGAATGGGGAAAATACGAGCAACTACAAGCAGATATTTTTGACCATATTCTTGCAATTATACCATATTTCGACCTTAGAATATTCCAAGAACCTGCTGGACACGACATAATAGAAGCAATAACCAAAAGTAAAGCAATTTGATGTGTTAAAATACAAAATAAGACACATATATTTTTTTGTAATTATAATTTTATTTTTCACAGGTAGCTGTGTTACATATACTAAAACAACTCAGAGCAAAAATTTTGCTTACTTATACAATCCTGTACTTACTCCTATACATCCAGAAATAAGTTTTTATTTCTTGCCCAAAAATCAAATGTCTGCTTATATAACCCTTAATAATAAGGAATTAGGGTATGTGTCAAATACTGGTAAATTATATTTTAATTACAAAGTATTTCATTCTTTTGCTGACCCTACTGTAACAGATAGCGGAACAGTAATAATAAATCCACAGGAAAACAAAGAACAGACATTTGTAAATATTGATTTTAATACAGGCGGATTAAAAAATCTTGTTGTTTGGATACATTTTTTCGATGAAATTACCAAAGCCAAATATGAAAATTATTTCTTTTTAGATGCAACAAATATAAATTCTCGCTATAACTTTTTATTTGCTGATGCTAATACAGGACAAGTAATATCAAGATATTTTGCACCTCAAAATATTAAAATAAAGCATAATGCTGCAGATTCTTTGCTCGTAGCAGAATACATGTTGAAAAATGATTTTCCTTTGCTACCGTTTTCTACTAAACATCTCGAGATAGATAATATTTTTGATAAACCTGATACTACTTTTTATGTGCAAAATAATATTGATTTTAATTTTATACAAAAAGGATTATACATATTTTCGGCAGATACTTTTAGTAAAACAGGTACTCTTGTGGGATATTATGGCAAGGATTTCCCAATGGTGAAAACTCCTACCGAGATGTTAAAACCATTATATTATTTGTTAAATTCAACAGAATATAAAGAATATGCTTCTTATAAAAACAGAAAAGAGGCAATAGATGACTTTTGGTTAAAAACAGGCAAAAACAAATTTAGGGCTAAAGAACTTATCAAGGTATATTATAATAGGGTAGTGCTTGCCAATATATTGTTTACAGACTATAAAGCAGGGTGGCAAACAGACAGAGGAATGATATATATAATTTTCGGACCACCTAAATATGTTTACAAATCACCTAATAGTGAAAAATGGGTTTATTCTAAAGGAAGTGATAGTATGAATTTAAGTTTTGTCTTTGAAAAACAAAAGAACTTTTATACAGACAATTTTTATATACTAAAACGTAAATTAGATTACAAAACTATTTGGTATCAAGCAGTACAAGCTTGGCGTGACGGTTATGTTTACTCCGTATCAAATTAAATTATGATTAAATTTTCAAAACTTTTTGTTCCTATACTTGTAATTGTAATTATTTGGACAGTAAAACTGTTGGAATTGACTTTTGGCTGGAAATTGTATCTCCTTGGTGTGTATCCCAGAGATTGGAATACCATTTGGCATATATTTACCGCACCTTTTATTCATGGTGGGTTTGACCATTTGTATTTCAATACATTGTATTGGTTTGTGTTTTCGGTAGCTTTATTTTATTTATATCCGCGTAGGGCTTTTTTGTATTTATCTTCTGCTTTTTTTGATACTTATTTTTTGTTGTGGATAATAGGAAGACCTGCTTATCATATAGGATTAAGCGGAGTTATATATGCTTTGGCTTCATTTATATTTTTTTCAACCCTTTTTGCTCGTGACCACAAAAAAATGGCAATTACCTTGATAATGATATTTTTATTTAGTGGTATGATGGCTGGATTTTTCCCAAAAGATATACATGTGAGTTGGGAAGGACACCTATCTGGTGCAATAGTTGGTTTTTTATTAGCTCTGATAGAGAAAAATATTTCTTGGCAAGAAGAGGTTGTTAACAGAAGAAAAATATATAAAGATTATACATAAAAAATAAATAAAAAGATTACTTTTGTAATAAATAAAATTTTAATCTATGGTATCGGGAAAAACAACATTAAGAGTAAGGTATAGTGAAACAGACCAAATGAAATATGCATATTATGGACACTATGCCGCATATTACGAAGTAGGTAGAACTTCACTTATGAGAGAATTGGGAATAAGCTATAAAAGTCTGGAAGACAATGGTATAATAATGCCAGTAGTAGAAATGAAACTTAGATATTACAAACCTGCCAAATATGATGATTTGCTTACTATAAAAACAACTATAAAAGAAATGCCTACCGCCCGAATAATGTTTTATTATGAAGTATTTAACGAAGAAGGAACTTTGCTCAATGAAGGTTATACTCTTATGACTTTTGCAGATATGAATACAGGACGCCCGTTAAGACCACCCAAAGAATTGATAGAGGCCTTAAAACCTTATTTTTAATAATGTAGAATTTAAAACTTGGCAATAAAGTGTAAAATATTTTTTGTCAGTTGGCAAAAAAATGCTATC
>CAYQWX010000027.1:0-24068 GCA_964421355.1 uncultured Bacteroidales bacterium | reverse complement strand
AAGGTATTGGTAGCAAATTCAAAATTGGTAATCATTTTATAGGAAAAGTCATAATAGCGAACATGTGATTGGGAATTATTGTAAAAACCGAATCTACCGGGAACATAACATCCTACCCGCTGAAAAATTGTGTCTCCTTCTACAATTATAATGATTTTGGTTGCCGTATAAATCAATTTGAATGAATATTCAGTGTTATACTGCCATCCTAATCCATTTCCAACCAGAGTATCTATTAAATGAAATCCTCCTACATCATGGTGTTGCCAAAAAGCATCTCCTTGTATAGAATCGGCGATAGTACCTGAAATACTATCCAAAGAAAAACCCGCATACCAATCATTGCTTCCCGAATTACCATCTTTTTTCCAATCCAATAACCAAGTATCGTATTCATCCCAAGGGCTGGACAAAGGAGCTCTAAATCCGAATACAAACCCTATAAAATCATTGTCTCCATCATCTTCCAGTAAGAATTTACCTTGAATTTCCACATTCAGCAAATCGTATTGTGTTACATAAAAGGTTGGCTGTCCATTTATTGTCTGATAAAGTTCACTACCTCCATTTAATATTTGCCAATCTCCATTAGCAGGGTCACCTGCTTGTACCCAATTATTGAAATCAACGGTAGTAGAACATTGGGCATAGCTACCTTTAAGAAAAACTATATTTAGAAAAAGAAAAACTATAATGTATCTACTCATAATCATTATACACTTTTTATGCAAATATATACAATTTTTAATACAACAAAAAAGCCGCCTCTTATCCAAGAACAGGCTTAAAAACAATCTAATCTATTTAGAATCACTACCTTTTCTGCATTTCGGAAGAGTGTTCTATAAGCACTTTTCTTGATAATTTTAATCTTCCTTCGTTATCTATAGATATAAGTTTTACTTTTACTTTATCTCCCACATGTAATACATCTTCTACATTTTCTATTCTTGTCCAATCTATTTCGGATATATGTAACAGTCCTGATACTCCCGGTAAAATTTCTATAAATGCACCATAAGGTTTAATAGCAATTACTTCTCCCATATATGTTTCTCCCACTTCAGGTACAGCAAGAAGACCTTTTATTATTTGAGTGGCTTTTTCTACATCTTCGTATGAACTACCCAATATTTCCACTACACCTTTGTCTTCAAAATCAGTATCTATTGATATTACGGTATCTGTTTTTCGTTGAATACTTTGTATCATTTTACCACCAGGACCTATAATTGTACCAATCATGTCTTTTGGAATATCAAAACGAACAATCTTAGGTGCATGAGGTTTATATTGTTCACGTGGCTTATCTATTACTTCCATCATTTTGCCAAGTATATGAGCTCTACCTTCTTTGGCTTGTTGTAATGCTTTTGCCATTATTTCATAAGAAAGTCCGTCTATTTTTATGTCCATTTGGGTTGCAGTAATTCCATCTGCTGTTCCTGTTACTTTAAAGTCCATATCGCCTAAATGGTCTTCATCTCCCAATATGTCTGATAAAACAGCATATTTACCTGTTTCTGCATCGGTAATAAGTCCCATTGCTATACCTGATACAGGTTTTTTGATTTGTACTCCTGCATCCATGAGTGCTAATGTTCCTGCACATACAGTAGCCATAGATGAAGAACCGTTTGATTCCATAATATCGGAAACAACTCTTATGGTATAAGGATTTTCATTGCCATCTTTGGGTACCACATATTGCAATGCCCTATGAGCCAGATTCCCATGACCTATTTCCCTACGGCTTATACCTCTTATTGGTCGTGCATCTCCTGTGGAATATGGAGGGAAATTGTAATGAAGTATAAATTTTTCTTCACTTTGATATACTACTCCGTCAATTGATTGTGCATCTAATTTAGAACCCAAAGTTACAGTGGACAAAGACTGTGTTTCGCCACGGGTAAATATTGCAGAGCCATGAGCAGATGGTAATACATCCACTTCACACCAAATAGGGCGTATTTCATTTAATTTTCTTCCGTCCAGACGAACGCCTTCGTTTAATATCATTTGTCTTACCACTTCTTTTTTCAAGTCATGGTAATAACGATCTATTAGTTTTTCGTCTATTTCCGTATCTCCACTTGCTTCGGCTTTAAGTTTTTCTATGTAGTCGTTTTTTACTTTGTCAAAAGCTTCACTTCTTTCTTGTTTGTTTTTTATAAAACTTTTGGCAACTTTATATACTTCTTCTTTTAAATCATTCCAAATTTGTTCTTTAAGTTCAAGGTTTTCTTCTAATTTCTTGTATTCTCTTTTTTGTTTTTTCCCTGCGGCTTCTTCAAGTCTTAATTGTGCATCACATTGTTTTTTTATTGCTTCATGTGCAAATTTTATTGCTTCTACTAAGTCTTCTTCTTGCACTTCTTTCATTTCGCCTTCTACCATTGTTACATCTTTCATGGTAGCTCCCACAATGATATCGATGTCGGCATTTTCCAATTCTTCATGGAGTGGATTTATTTTTAATTCTCCGTTTATTCTTGCTACTCTTACTTCTGAAATAGGTCCTTTGAATGGTATATCAGATACCATCAAAGCTGCTGATGCTGCAAGTCCTGCCAAAGCATCGGGTGGAACATTTTTGTCTGCAGAAATAAGTTCTACATTTACAAATGTTTCAGATCTGTAATCATCGGGGAATAGGGGGCGTAAAGCTCTGTCTATCAGCCTTGCTATTAATATTTCATAGTCTGAAGGCTTGGATTCTCTTTTTATAAACCCACCGGGAAAACGTCCCATTGCAGAAAATTTTTCTCTATAATCACATGATAGAGGTAAAAAATCTACATCGTCACGTGGTTCTTTTGATGATACCACAGTAGCTAAAAGCATTGTTTTGTCTAATTTCAATACTACAGATCCGTGGGCTTGTTTTGCTAATTTACCTGTTTCTAAAATGATTTCTCTACCATCATCTAATTTAATTACTTCTTTAATTACATTCATTGTCTTAATTGTTTTTTTATTTATTGTCTTTATTTAATATAATATTTTACAAAGATAGGTATTTTTTATTGGAAAGAATAAACAAAAAAAGAGGCTTTGCAGCCCCTTTTTTGTAAGAACTTTATTATTTTCTTAAACCTAATTCTTTAATGATTGCCCTGTAACGTTCTATATCTACATCTTTTAACTTACGTAAAAGTCTTCTTCTTTTACCAACCATTTTCAACAAAGCACGTTCTGTACTAAAATCTTTTTTATGCTTTTTCAAATGTTCTGTAAGATGTTTAATTCTAAGGGTAAACAAGGCTATTTGAGACTCATAGCTTCCGCTATCGTTTTCGTTTTTACCATATTTTTTGAACAAATCTTGTTTTTGTTCTTTGGTTAAATAATTATCTACTGCGCTCATTTCCTAATGTTTTTTTTAATTTTTTTTTACTTTACTACTCTTCTTTGTTTAATTCTTGCTTTCTTACCTCTTAATCCTCTCAAATAGAACAATTTTGCACGTCTTACTTTTCCGTACTTGTTGATTTCAATTGCTTCAATATTTGGAGAGGCAATAGGGAATATCCTTTCTACACCAACACCGTTACTTGCCATTTTTCTTACAGTAAAGGTTTTCGTAATTCCTGTTCCACGCATTTGTATTACTACTCCGCGAAAATTTTGGATACGTTCTTTGTTCCCTTCTTTGATTTTGTAATGAACTGTAATGGTGTCACCAGGTCTAAATTTAGGATACTCCTTCTTCTGAGACATTTCTTTTTCCACAAATTCTATTGCATCCATTTTACTAAATTATTTTTTTAGATTTTTATAAAAAAATTGAACTGCAAAGATAATGTTTTTATTTATAACAATAATCTCTTTTCTTTTATTTTTAGCAAATTACATTGTTTTTTTAGCTAATCATTCCTGCACCTACCGTTACATTTGTTCCTTCGTCTATAAAAATAATGCTTCCTGTTTCTCTGTTTTTTCTATAAGAATCGAAAAATAAAGGTTTGGTTGTTCTTATTCTTACTTTAGCAATTTCATTCATTTTGAGTTCATTACCTCCTTCTACTCTTTCCAATGTGTGCATATCTACCTTATATACTATTTCTTTTATCATTGCTCTAAGTTCGTTGGTAGTATGTCTAATAGTAAATTTGTCTCTCACTTTCATGGGAGTATCTCCCATCCATGCAATCATAACATCTATGTCTTGCGATGAATGTGGCACATTATTTTCTCTTACTATCATGTCGCCACGACTTATATCCAATTCATCTTCCAATGTGATGGCTATTGATTGGGGAGCATAGGCATAATCCGAATGTTCTCCAAAAAAGTCTATTGATTTCACTTTGGAAGTGAATCCGGAAGGTAAAACTTTTATAGTATCACCGACTCTTAATATCCCACTTGATATTCTACCTGCATAAGCACGGTAATCCCTGTATTCATCGGTTTGTGGTTTTATAACATATTGCACGGGGAAGCGGAAATCTATATGATTTACATCACTGCCTATATGAATATTTTCTAAGATATACATTAGTGTAGGACCGTTATACCAATTCATATTTTCACTGCGTTTTACCACATTATCTCCCCTTAATGCACTTATAGGGACAAAGCGTATGTCTTTTATTGCCAGTTTCCCTGCATAAGATAAAAATTCTTTTCTTATTTTTTCAAACACTTCTTCCGAGTAATCTACAAGGTCCATTTTGTTTACTGCAATTACTACATGAGGTATTTGAAGTAAGGAAGCAATATAAGCGTGTCTTTTTGTTTGTTCCAAAATTCCGTTTCTTGCATCTACCAAAATTATGGCAAGATTGGCAGTAGATGCTCCTGTTACCATGTTTCGTGTATATTGCACATGACCGGGTGTGTCCGCTATTATGAATTTTCGTTTGGGGGTAGAAAAATATCTGTATGCTACATCAATTGTTATTCCTTGTTCCCGTTCCGCTTTTAATCCGTCTGTAAGTAAGGCAAGATTTATTTCTTCAGTACCTGTTTTTAGGCTTGCCCTTTTTACTGCATCTAGCTGGTCTTCAAATATTTGTTTGCTATCGTATAGCAACCGTCCTATCAATGTGCTTTTGCCGTCATCAACGCTTCCTGCAGTAGTGAAACGAAGTAAATCTATGTTTAAATAATTGTCTAATAAGTCTTCTACTTTTTGTTTTATTTGTTCTTTGGTTAAAGTTGTCATAGGTCTTATGATTTTATGTATTTTTTATTAAAAATATCCGTCACGTTTTCTATCTTCCATTGCAGATTCCGAAACTTTGTCATCAAAACGGTTTCCTCTTTCCGTAACACGTGTTGTTGCTATTTCATATACTATTTCTTCTACTGTATTTGCTTTAGATAATACAAGTCCTGTAGTAGGAATGTCTCCTATGGTACGTGCTCTTACTTCTTTTTCCACCACTTCTTCAGTAGGTTTCAATTTCATATATGGAGATTCGGCTAACCAAACACCGTCACGATTAAATACTCTGCGTTTGTGTGTAAAGTACAGGCTTGGTAATTCTATTTTTTCCAAAAGTATATAGAGCCATACATCTAATTCGGTCCAATTACTTAGTGGAAATATTCTAAAGTGTTCACCATAATTTTTCTTTCCGTTAAATAGGTTCCATAGTTCTGGTCTTTGGTTTTTGGGGTCCCATTGTCCAAATTCGTCCCTATGAGAGAAGAAGCGTTCTTTTGCTCTGGCTTTTTCTTCATCACGGCGTGCTCCTCCGAGTGCCGCATCAAATTTGTGTTCTTCTATTGCATCTAGTAGTGTAACTGTTTGCAAGCGGTTTCGGGTAGCATTTATTCCTGTTTCTTCTTTTACTCGTCCTTTTCTTATGCTTTCTTCTACAGATGCCACTATCATACGAACGCCGTATTTTTTTGCCAGATTATCACGGAACTCTAATGTTTCTTTGAAGTTATGTCCTGTATCTATGTGCATTAGTGGGAATGGTACTTTCATTGGCCAAAATGCTTTGCGAGCCAAATGAAACATCACTATGGAATCTTTTCCGCCTGAAAATAATAAAACGGGGTTGTCGAATTGTGCAGCTACTTCTCTTATTACATAGATTGCTTCACTTTCCAATTCCCGCAAATGATTTAAGGTATATCTTTTCATATTAAAATGTGATTTTTATTAGTTTATTAGTTGTATCTTATTTTTGGTAAAATTTGCCTTAATATTTTATCTGTTGCTGCTTCTATTGTCATTTTATCTGTTCTGATTTCCAAAAATGGATTTACTGGTGGTTCAAAAGGTTGATGTATGCCTGTAAAATCTTTTATTTCTCCCGCCCTTGCCTTTTTATACAATCCTTTTACATCTCGTTGTTCACACACTTCAAGCGGAGCATTTACATATATTTCAAAAAACAGATTTTCTCCGATTATTTGTTTGGCAATATTTCTAATTTTTATGGTAGGACTAACAAATGTGGTAAATGTAATTATGCCACAATTGGCAAAAAGTTTGGCTACTTCCGCTATTCTTCGTATGTTTTCCAATCTGTCTGCTTCCGAGAAACTTAAATCTTTGTTAAGTCTACTTCTAATATTGTCTCCATCAAGTAGTTGAGTTAAGTATCCTGAAGTATAGAGTTCTCTTTCTACATTTAGTGCTAATGTTGTTTTTCCCGACCCTGATAGTCCTGTAAACCACAATACGATTCCTTTTTGTTTTAGTAAATTTTCTTTTTCTTCTTTTGTTATCATTCCCTTTTTTACGGGAAAAATATTTTTCAATTTTTTTTCAATATCCATTAAGCATCAATGTTTGCATATTTTGCATTTCTTTCTATGAATTCCCGTCTAAGAGATACATCGTCTCCCATAAGCATAGAGAATACTCTGTCGGCTTCTGCGGCACTTTCTATTGTAACTTGTCTTAATGTGCGTGTTTCTGGATTCATTGTTGTTTCCCACAATTGTTCTGCATTCATTTCTCCCAACCCTTTGTAGCGTTGCACATGGATATTTGCTTTTGGATTTGAAGCTTTTATTTCTTCTATTACTTTGTCTCGTTGTTCGTCAGTCCAGCAATATTCACGTCTGCCTCCACCTTTTACCAGATATAAAGGAGGTGTTGCTATGTATAGGTATCCTTCTTCTATAATTTTTCGCATATAGCGGAAAAATAATGTCATTATTAAAGTTGCAATATGACTACCGTCCACATCGGCATCTGTCATTATTATTATTTTATGGTAACGTAATTTTTCCAGATTTACTTCTCTTGCATTTTCATTGGTGCCAATTATTATACCTAAGGCAGTAAATATGTTTTTAATTTCTTCATTATCAAATATTTTATGTTCAGGAGCTTTTTCTACATTTAATATTTTTCCTCTCAAAGGTAATATTGCTTGAAAACGTCTGTCTCTTCCTTGTTTTGCCGTACCTCCGGCACTATCACCTTCTACCAAAAATATTTCTGCTTTTGCGGGGTCTCGTTCGGAACAGTCTGCCAATTTACCGGGCAAGCCTCCTCCTGTAAGGGCACTTTTACGTTGTACGAGTTCTCTTGCCTTACGGGCGGCATGACGAGCTTGTGCAGCAGATATTACTTTTTGAATAATATTTTTTGCATCTCGTGGATTTTCTTCCAGATATGTTTCCAATGCTGTGCTTACCGACTGTTCTACTGCCAGACTTACTTCAGAATTACCTAATTTGGTTTTTGTTTGTCCCTCAAATTGTGGTTCTGCTACTTTTACCGATATTACAGCAGTAAGACCTTCTCTGAAATCATCTCCACTAATATCAAATTTCAGCTTGGCAAACATTCCGTTTTTATCACCGTATTTTTTTAGTACACGAGATAATGCTCTTTTGAATCCTGTTACATGTGTTCCACCTTCTATTGTATTGATGTTGTTTACATAAGATAATACATTTTCGGTATAGGATACATTATATTGCATTGCAACTTCTACGGGTATGTTATTTTTTTCTGTTTGAAAATGTATTATTTCCGTTATTTTTTCTCTGTTTGTATCAAGATATTCTACAAATTCTTTTAGTCCTTCTTCCGAATAAAATACATCCTGAATATAATTTCCTTCGTCGTCGGTTTCTCTTTCGTCTATCAATTCCAACCTTACTCCTTTGTTCAAAAAAGCAAGTTCTCTTAATCGTGCAGCTAATGTGTCATATTTGTATTCTTTTACTCTAAATATAGTATCATCGGGTTTGAAAGTAATTATTGTTCCTGTACGATTTGTTTCTCCTACCACTTTTACTTCTGTAATAGGATCTCCTTTGCTGTATTCTTGAACATATATTTTTCCATCTCTGTGTATTTCTGCTTTTAGATACACCGAAAGTGCATTTACACAAGATACACCTACTCCGTGTAATCCTCCTGATACTTTATATGTGCTTTTATTAAATTTGCCTCCTGCATGAAGTACCGTCATTACTATTTCAAGGGCGGATTTGCCTTCTTCCTTGTGTGTGTCAACAGGGATACCACGTCCGTCATCTTCTACTGTGATGGAATTATCTTTATGTATTTTAACTTTTATATTTTTGCAATATCCTGCAAGAGCTTCGTCAATTGCATTGTCAACTACTTCATATACCAAGTGGTGTAATCCTTTGAAATTTACATCTCCAATATACATTGCAGGTCTTTTGCGGACAGCTTCCAGACCTTTGAGGACTTCTATACTACTTGCAGAATAATCTTCAGAATTTTTTTGAATATTGTTATTTTCTGTGTCTTGTAACTCTTTTTCTTTATCTTCCATTTTCCTATTTTTTTGTTTTACAAAGATAATAAATTAAACCGTTTACTTGTTAGGTATAGTTAAGTAACTAAACTATTCCTTTGCCACAACAATTTTTGTATTTTTTACCACTTCCACATGGACAGGGGTCATTTCTTCCTACTTTTTTCTCAACTTTAATTGGCTGGGGTTTACCTCTTTTTTTAGTATCCTGCTTTCCTCCTTCATTATTACTTCCTCTGCTTGTGTCATATTTACTTAAATCCAGTTTTTTGACTTCATTAACTTTTTTGACTTCGTCTTCTTTAATATGGATATATCCTTTCATCAAAGCACTAGCAGCAGATTTTGCCATATTACCAAGCATGGTTTTGAACAAATTGAAGGCTTCTAATTTATAAATAAGTAATGGGTCTTTTTGTTCGTAAGCGGCATTTTGAACTGATTGTTTTAAGTCGTCAATTTGGCGTAAATGCTCTTTCCAGTATTCATCAATAGTTAAAAGTAATATAAGTTTTTCGTATGATTTTATTATTTCTCTTCCTTCGGAATTTACAGCTTCTTCCAGATTTACCACCACATTATATACTTTTCTACCATCTGTAATAGGTATGGCAATGTTTTCATATCTGTTTCGTTGAGTTTCATATACATGCTTTATTACAGGAAGGGCTTGTTCTATTATTATTTCATTTTTTCGTTTGTATGTATTTAGTACTTGTAAAAATACTTTTTCTATAAGTTCTTCAGTATTTAGTTTTAGGAATTCCTTTTCTGATATTTCGGGTTCTATTGCGAGATACCTTATCATTGCAAGCTTGAAGCCTTCATAATCTGATTGTGTTTGATAAGTTTCAGCCAAATTACTTACCACACCATAAAAAATATCTTCTATTTCAGATTGTAATCTCTCTCCCAATAAGGCATGTCTTCTTTTCTTATATATCACTTCCCTTTGGGCGTTCATCACATCGTCATATTCAAGTAGTCTTTTCCGTATGCCAAAATTATTTTCTTCTACCTTTTTTTGTGCTCTTTCCAGTGAGCTTGATATCATTGTATGCTGTATTGCTTCTCCTTCTTTAAAATTCATTCTATCCATAAGTTTGGCAATACGTTCAGAACCAAATAGACGCATTAAATCATCTTCTAGAGAAACAAAGAATTGAGAAGTTCCTGGGTCTCCTTGGCGTCCACTTCTACCTCTCAACTGTCTATCAACGCGACGTGCTTCATGCCTTTCTGTTCCTATAATGGCAAGTCCTCCTGCTTCTTTTACTTCATCGGTAATTTTTATGTCAGTTCCACGCCCTGCCATGTTTGTAGCAATGGTTACAACTCCTGATTTACCTGCTTGGGCTACAATTTCTGCTTCTCGGGCATGATGTTTTGCATTTAATACATTGTGTGGTATTTTACGCAATTTGAGCATTCTGCTCAACAATTCGGATACTTCTACCGATGTTGTCCCTACCAGTACTGGTCGCCCTTCTTTTACCAGTTTTACTATTTCGTTTATTACTGCATTGTATTTTTCTCTTTTGGTACGGAATATCAAATCATCAAAATCTTTTCTTATTACAGGTTTATTAGTAGGTACAACAACTACATCAAGTTTGTATATGTCCCAAAATTCTTGTGCTTCCGTTTCGGCTGTACCTGTCATCCCAGCCAATTTGTGATACATGCGGAAGTAATTTTGAAGTGTAATAGTAGCAAATGTTTGTGTAGATGCTTCTACTTTTACATTTTCTTTGGCTTCTATTGCTTGGTGTAATCCGTCGGAATATCTTCTTCCTTCCAATATACGCCCTGTTTGCTCATCAACTATTTTTACCTTGTTATCTATTACTACATATTCTACTTCTTTTTCAAATAGGGTATATGCTTTAAGCAATTGATTTACAGCATGTACTCTTTCTGATTTCACGGAAAAATCATTAAGTAAATCGTCCTTTAGTTTTAATTTTTCTTCTTCACTTATTTCTTGTTTTTCTATATTAGCCATTTCTGAACCAATATCAGGTAATACAAAAAACTTATGATCATCTACATATTTTGCAATCAGTTCATGTCCTTTATCGGTCAGTTCTACCGAATTGTTTTTTTCATCGATGATAAAGTATAAGTCATCTGTTACTTCGTGCATTCTTTTTGCATTATCTTGCAAATAAAAGTTTTCCGTTTTTAACAACAAGGCTTTATTTCCTTCTTCACTCAGCAATTTTATTAAAGGTTTATGTTTAGGGAGCCCTTTGTGTGCTTGTAAAAGGTAATATCCTGCTTCACGGGTTTTACCTTCTTTTAATAATCTTTTTGCTTTTACAAGTATATCGCCTATCAAATCACGCTGAGCACGGTATAATTTTTCTACAAGTGGTTTGTATTCTTTAAAAAGTTTTTCATCATTGGATTTTTCTGTTGGTCCTGAAATGATAAGTGGTGTACGGGCATCGTCTATCAATACGGAGTCCACTTCGTCCACAATTGCATAATGATGTTCCCGTTGTACTAAATCTTCGGGGCGAAGTGCCATATTATCCCTCAAATAATCAAATCCAAATTCATTATTGGTACCATAAGTGATATCTGCAAGATATGCGTTTCTTCGTTCAGGAGAGTGTGGTTCGTGATAATCTATACAATCTACCGACAATCCATGAAATTCATATAAAGGTCCCATCCATTCAGCGTCCCGTTTTGCCAAATAATCATTTACTGTTACCAAATGTGTTCCTTTACCTGCAAGTGCATTCAAAAACAAAGGCAAGGTAGCAACAAGGGTTTTTCCTTCACCTGTTGCCATTTCTGCAATTTTACCTTTATGTAAAACTATACCTCCCATTAGCTGTACATCGTAATGCACCATGTCCCAAACAACCTCTGTTCCTCCTGCTTTCCACCTGTTTTTATAGATTGCTTTGTCGCCTTTTATTTCAACAAAATCCTTTTTTACTGCAAGTTGTTTGTCAAAATCGGTAGCAGTAACTTCAATAGTTTCATTTTCTTTGAATCTACGGGCTGTTTCTTTAACTATTGCAAAAACTTCCGGTAAAAAGTTATCAAGAATTTTTTCAATTTGTTCGTTTCGTTCCTTTTTTAATTTTTCAGTTTCTTCATATAAATGCTCTCTTTCGGAATAATCTATTTCTTTTGATTCTGCCTTTGTTTTAAGTTCTTCAATTTTTTTATCGTAAGTTGCTATTTCTTCTTGTATTTTCTCTTTTATATTCCAAGTTTTTTGGCGAAGTTCATCATTAGTAAGCTCTTGTAATTTCTCAAATTCTTCATTGATTCTTTTAACATAAGGCATCAATTCTGCAATATCTTTTTCTGACTTGGTTTTTATAAATTTACCCAATATTTTATTTAGAAAGTTCATAGTTTTATAATATTTACAGTTTACATAAAAACAAACTGCAAATTTAACATTTTTCTTTTAACAAAGATTGGCATAATTTTTATATTATTGCATAATAAAATAACATATAAATGAAAAAGGTAAATTATAATCCATTTGAGATAAATATACCATACATAAAAATTAGACCTGGGGTATTACTAATATCACCACCTCTTAATAATGATTTGTATTTTAACAAGAGTGTAGTTCTTATTGTTGAACATAATGATCATGGAAGCGTTGGATTCGTGTTGAATAGACAAACTGAATTTATGGCAGGAGAAACAATTGCTCACATAGGAAATTTTGACAGCAAATTACATTTTGGAGGTCCGGTTCAAGTAAATACACTACATTTTATACATAACCTTGGTGAAAAAATTCCAAATACAGAAAAGGTTACAAAAGATATTTATTGGGGTGGAGATTTTGATACCGTATATAAAATGATAAATGAAGGGAAAATAAAACCTGAAAATATAAAATTCTTTTTAGGTTATTCAGGCTGGGCACCGGGTCAATTGGAAACCGAATTAAAAAATAATTATTGGTATATGACTAAAATAAATAAATATGATATTTGGAAAGATACTTCTAACCTTTGGTATCAAACACTTAGCGATTTAGGATTTAATAATAAAGTTATAAAAAACATTCCTCCTGATCCTTCTCTAAATTAAGTTCGGTAAGCTTGATAAAAATCTTTTTTTATAGCAAAATATTTGTCTATATTTGCAAAAACAAACTTAAAAAAACAATATTTATGAAAAAGAACATATTTTTTCTTTTACCTATAGTAATGTTATTATTTGCTATTATAGGAATAACAAGTTGTGGAGACAATTATAATATCTCAAAGACTATAGGACAAAAGACCTTGATTATTGGAGGAATTGTAACAGATTTACAAGGAAATCCGATTCCTAATGTAAATGTAATAATGGGGAATAAAGTAAAAACGACTAACAATAATGGTATTTTCTTTTTATCTGGATTATCATCTAACGAAACATTTACAATTAAATTTAGGAAAAATGGATATTTACCTAACATAAGAAGTGGAAAAATAAGGAAAAACAAGATGATAATTCAAGTAGCAATGATACCTGATAATCTTACTATTGAGAAACAAATAATGTCAGGGACTTCAGATTCTATATATGACCCAAATACAGGTGCAGAAGTGGTGTTTTATCCACAAATGCGTTATAAAGTGGTAAGTACAGGAGAAAGTTATCAAGGTATGATAAATGTAAAAATGTTTTATGCAAATCCTATAAGTAGTGATTATTCAAAATATGTTCCCGGAGGAAGTTTTTTAGGAGTAAAAGGGTCTCATCTGAAAAAACTCCTTCCTTACGGAGGATTATTTGTTGTGTTAACTGATCCTAACGGGAGAAAATTAAATATAGCAGATAATTCTCCCAAAGGAGCAAAAGTAGCAATTCCAATAGATAACAGTCTGTCTGCAAGTGCACCAGATACCGTAGATTTTTGGGATACTGATTTTAATAAATCCTTTTGCTTTGCAAGTAGTACAGGGTCAAAAGATCAAGATAGATATGTGGCTGCTGTATTGCATTTTAGCTATTGGAGAGCTGCAGTTGGTTATACACAAACTATTAAGATATCGGGAACTGTTACTGATTGTAATGGAAATGCAGTAAGTGGAGTAAAAGTATTTGCTAATACAATATATAATGACAGAACTGACGAGAATGGACACTATTCAATAGAAATACCTAACAATGGTAATACATATGATATTCCAATAAATATAACCGACAGAGAATATCCAGGTGGGTATTCTAATTATATATTATATAACGGAGGGAATGATGAAATTACACATGATATTCAATTGGCTTGTACTCAAACAGTATCGGGAACTATAAAAGATTGTAACGGGAACCTTATACAAGCAGCGGTAGTAATAAGTTATCAAGACCAACAATATAATGATATAACAAAAACACGAATTGCAAATAATGGTCATTTTTCAATAAGAATTCCCGATAACATTTATAATGCAACGATTTATATTACAGACAACAATAACTTTATAGAAAAAAATGTATCTTTAAACGGAAGCGGAAATAATTATAATGAATATACATTATGTCCTGCAGAAGTATCTTTTACAATAAATGGCGTTGTATATAATAATTATTCGGCTTTTGCTTCTACTGATAGCTCTACTGTATATATGGAATTGACTAATAATGACTCTACAGGATATAACGTTTATTTTTATACCAAAAATAATGGTGCTACTACTTATAATTTTTATCAAAATTATCCGGACTATGAAAGTGCTCAAAACGGAGCATACGGAGAAGTTTATAATAATATTACAGAACACGCATACATATTTAATACAGGAAACATAACACTCACCGAGATGACAACCAATAGAATATCAGGACAAATTAATAATGCAACGGCAATAGATAGCTCGGGTACAATAGTAAATGTATCAGGAACTTTTTCTGTCCCACTAAATAATTAAAGATATATTCCTAATTGTAAATAAGAAGGGATTGTTTAGGCAGTCCCTTTTTTTATTTTATTAGTCGTTTGTTAAATTCTGGAGAAGTCCATATATGTTCTTTATCACCTCTATTGTATATAAGCAATACTTCCAATAAGTTTTTATGATTTTTAAGCCATTCAATAGTTTTATTTGTTCCCATAACCATAAAAGCAGTGGCATAAGCATCCGCCGTAATACAATCATCTGTAATAACAGAAGCACTTAATAAATTATGAGATACGGTATAGCCTGTGTGAGGATTTATAGTATGAGAATATTTTTTGCCATTTTTAATATAAAATTTACGATAATTACCTGATGTAGCAATAGCTTTACCAGATAAATACAACCTGTTCTCTATTGTTCTATTCCATTCTGTTGAGCCGTCTATTGGTTTATCTATGCCTATTATCCATTTTTCTCCTTTGGGGTTTTTACCTTTTGTGCGAAGTTCTCCACCTATTTCTACTAAATAATTTTTTATACCAAGAGAATCAAAATAATGTGATATATAATCTACAGATTGTCCTTTGGCAATAGCGTTGCCATCTATTTGTATGCGTTTATCTTGTTTTATAAGCATCGTATCTCCAACAAAAGATAGTTTTTGCATACCAACAAACTGAAGAATACTGTCTATTACCATAGAATCAAGTTGAGGCAAAGTGTCAAAGCCAAATCCCCATGCATTCACTAACGGAGCAACGGTAATATCAAAACTTCCATTGGTGTTTTTATATACTTCAAATGCTTTGTTTAACATTTGGGCAAATAGTTTGTTGTGAAAAATAAAAGTATCTTTCTGTAAATAATTAAAACGACTTATCAAAGAACTGTCCCTGTATGTAGATAATATATTCTCAAAATGGTCAAGTAATGAATCTATTTGTCGGCTTAAATCTTTATTATATTGATACTTTATATGAAATGTTGTCCCTTCGGCAGTGCCACTATGGTATTGATAACCAATTGTTTTATTGCAAGATGTGAAAAAAAATGTAATAAGTGATATTACTCCAACGGTATAAATTATTTGTTTCCTCATAATGAAAAACCTTTTATGTGGTATAGATGTAAAAATAAAAAAGCATTTAATGTAATTGCATGAGTAATTTCTCCTTTTTTTATCATATTACCTATTTCTGTCATAGATACGGTAAATGTTTCTATATATTCACTTGGGTCAAAATGAATTTTACCCAATAATTCCACATCTTCTGCTATTACATAATGACATTTGTTTGTAATAAAAGCAGGATTTGGATATACATCGCTTATTTTATAATATTTTTTTGCAATATATCCTGTTTCTTCTTCAAGTTCTCGTTTGGCAGTTTGTTCAGGTGTTTCTCCAGCATCTATTATACCACCAGGCACTTCAATAGTAATTTCTCCTGTGCCTGCACGGTATTGTTTTATTAGCACTATTTTATTATCAGATGTAATGGGAACAATATTTACCCAATCTTGAGAATCAATTATGTAAAATTCGTGAGTAGAATTTTTATTATTATCAAATAATTTGTATTGTAAAAATTGGAAAATAGGAGTTTCCACCAATACTTTTTTGCCAAGTAAATCCCATTTTTTCATAATCTATTATTTTAGAAACACAAAAATACAGTAAATTTAATATGATAAACAAGCTTTCTATACAGCAACTTCCAAAAATAAATAATATTAAGAAGGAGTATTTTCTTTAATCAGTTCTCTGAAACGTTTTCGTGCTTCGGGAATAAATATACTTTCCGGAAAATTGATAATCAATTTTTTATAATATTCTTTTGCTTTCTCTTTGTTGTCTAAATATTTATCATATAATTGAGCCAAATAAAATAACGCATTGTCTGCAAGTATATCAAAAGCATAATATTCAGCCACATAATGAAATGCATCTGCGGCTTCTTTATATTTTCCCAATTTTTCATATATTTTACCTTTAAGCAAATAGGTATCGTCTATTACATCGTGTTGTGGATACTTGGCTATTATGCTATCGAGAGTAAGTAATGCCAACGAATCTTCTCCGCAAAAATCTTTATACAATGCCCTACCATACATTAATATTGGCTCTGTTGCCGAATCATTCATTGTATTGTTTGCAATAAATTCTGCTAAAGAAAAAGCATCGTTTGCAATAGGTTTTGATGTGCTACCTTTTAATATGTCTAAAAGAGCTTTTGCCCATGCCATTTGTCCTGAATAAAAAGCTAATTGTGCTTTTCGTAATTTTGCTTTGTCCCTTATTTCCGGACTTATGGTTTGCCGTTCCAATCTGGAATAAATAATGGTAGCCGTCCAAGGGTCACCACTTATCAAATACATATCTCCCAACAACAAGTTGAGTTTTTCTTTTTTTAAACCATCAAAATACCGTCCATATTTATCCACTACATTTTTCAAAAATGTTACTGCACTATCAGGCTCATGTAAGTAGCGTCCTATTAGCAAAGCATAGCTTTTTATAGCATCAAAGGTAGAATTGTTATAAGAATAGGCTTCAAATGTTTTTTCAAAATCGTTTTTTAAATCCAGCAGTTCCTGCTTTGAAGATTTTCTGTTTTCGGTTAATTTTTTAAATACTGCCTGCAAATAATATGTTTTTGCCGAAATATATGCCATAGAAGAAGCGTCATACTTTTTCATCACATACTTAAAAGACTTGATTGCCTCATCATATTTACTTTCTTTCATCAATAGGTTGCCTATATCTAAAACTCTTTCAGGAGTTTTTAGACGTTTATCCATCGCAATAGCATAAGACAATGCTGTTTCATAATCTTTTTGTTTTAACAATATCCATATTAATAAATCACCAAAAGTAGCATTACCGGGATTTTTCTGTACTCTTCTAATAAGTTCTGATTTAAGCACTTTAGTTACACTACCGTCATCATTACTTATTGTATAAGTCAACCGACTTTTTATTGTAGTTAAATAATCAGGATTTTCATTTAATAAATCTAAATAAGATTTAACCATTTTGTCATATTTACGTTCTAAAAAATATAAATATCCCAACTCCATTCCAAAGGAATATTGTTTCTTAAAATGTTTTTGTGCTTTAATATAGAGTTGTTCTGCATAACCTAATTCTCTGATTGACATGAGATTGTTAGCAATATTTATAACAGATGACGGAGATGAAGGAATATTTTTTATAAGTTTGTCAAATACGGATACAGCTTTTGTAGAATCTCCTGCCATCTTGTAAGTATATCCAAGCATTACATTAAATAATGGTGAACGAGAGTGACTTCTATATGCTTTTTTAGCTTCTTTTACTGCTTCTTTTACTTTACCTGTTTTAATTAGGCACTCCAAATAATATCTAAAATAACTTGGAGAACCTGTTACATCATATATTTTTTTATACAATTCAGCTGCTTTGTCAAATTCTCCGTCGTTATAATATTCCGTAGCCAATAAATAATCTTGTGAAGTGCTTTGTGCAAAAATACTTATATTAACTAAAAACAAAATAATATATAATATAAGCCTCTGTTTCATTGTTTTAAGCTATCCAATAAGTTTGTAATTTTCTTATTTGCTTCGGGAAATTTATTCATATTTATACTTACACCTTTTTTCAACTCTTCATATTTTTCAGAAATTATTTTTACTGCATTTGTTTCATCTTTCAAATATTTATTCGTATTTACAGTATCTCCTTTGTTTAATAATATGGGAATATCGTGTTTAAGGTCTCTTAATTGTTTTTTTGTATATTCTACATTGCTGTAAAGTTCTCCCCAGTGATTTTTGAACTTTTTGAAAAATTTATACATGGCCATATATTCCGTAATTCTTTTTCTATATGAGCTCATGGTAAATAAGGTATCTAAAAAAGGATTTAGAGCTTTGGAATGATTTTTTGATTGTTTAATGGCATTTAACAAAAGTGTATCTTTTTTCATTTGTTGTAGATTGTTGCTTATAGTATCTACTATGGTGTATAACGAATCAATATTGTGAATATACTTTTGTTGTTTTTCATTGCCGCAAGAAGTAAGTATTACCGCAATAAAAACCACATATAAAATCTTTTTCATGATTTTTTATTTTTATAAATAGAAAGCAAAGGTATTGTAAAAAAACAATTGTTAGGATAATTTGATAAATTATCTTTATCTGTAATTTATTATAGCAACCATTAGGTGTTTTTCAAATGGCATATAAATATTGATTAAATCAATTGATAAAAGTTACCTGGAAGACTTTTTATTACTCCTTTTATTTCTAAATTTATAAGGTGAAGAGCAAGAGATGATAAATCTATCCCTGTAAGTTTTGATAAAACATTTATTTCTGCTTTGCCTTTTTCTTTTTGTAAAAATTCAACTATTGCTTTTTCTTCTTTTGTTAATTTCACTCCAATAGTAGGTTTTTTTAATGATTGTGTGGTAAATAAATCCCAGTTTAAGCATTTTTCCACATCATCAGCATTTTCTACTAGAGAGGCTTTATTCTGTTTTATCAACATATTGCATCCTTTTGATGTTTCGTCCCACAAGCGCCCTGGAATAGCCATTACTTCTCTATCATATGACAAAGCCATTGAAGCAGTAATAAGAGCCCCTCCTCTAATTTTACTTTCTGCAACAAGAGTTCCTTGTGATATGCCTGCAATTATTCTATTGCGTTTTACAAAATTAAATCCTTCTGGTTTAGTTTGATGTGTATATTCAGACAAAAGCATTCCTCCTTTTTCTATTATTTTAGATGCAAGTTTTTTATTGTTACCTGGATACAAAAATGAAAAGCCATGCCCAAGAACTGCTATAGTTGGTAAATTATTGTCAATAGCAGCTTTGTGTGCACAAGTATCTATCCCCAATGCTAAACCACTTATTATAAGAAAATTATGCTTTGACGCAAGTTCATCTAAAATAGAATTACAGGCAGATTTTCCATACTGAGTAGCTTTGCGTGTACCTACTACACTAATGGATTTAGAGTAATTGTTTATGTCCGTATTCCCTTTTGCATACAATACAATAGGAGGGTCATAGGCTTCTTTAAGCAATGTAGGATAATTTTTGTCATGTATTGTTATTATTTTTATATTATTTTTTTCACAAAATTCTATTTCCGCTTTTGCAAGGTCTAATACTTTTTGTTTAAAATGTTTTATAGTTTCATTTACCTTAAATAATGAAGGGGTTGGAAGAAGTGATGTAGTTTTTTCAAAATAGTTGATTGGATTTTGGTATTCATTAAGTGTTTTTTTGATTTTTACAGGACCAAATCCAGGCAACAATGTAAGTGCTATATAATATTGGAGTTTGTTAGTATTCATTTTAGAAAGCAATGTTTAGAGTTGTAGTATCCAATGTTGCACAATAAGGTGTTTCTGTATGGTGGGATATATTACCATTATCATTTTGTGTCCATTCTATTTCATAAGATTGATGTCCATAAACCATTCCAAATATGGTATCGGGTAAGTCATTGCTGTGATAAATTATACTTTTGCTTTGAAGACAAGTATTACAATCTGATGTGTTTAAATGTAAAGATACTGTAATTTCAGTATTAGGATTATACGGTGGATTGTCTTTTACAATTATTTGCAAATATGAACGGGGATATATATTAAAATCCACAGGATATTCTTCTCCTGTAGGTATATCCTCATAGTTTAGGGATTTTATTACACTGATATATGAATTGTGATATGCTACTAATTGTAGCCCGTTTGTGCGTTTTTTTTCTATTTGTAAAATATATGAGCCATCACTTTTTGTATATGTGCTTCCAAGTTCTGAAAAATTACTATTCCATGTATTATTTTGGAAAACTTGTCCTTGCAGACAGATTTTTACATTAGGAATATACTTATTCTCATTTGGAGAATATACTTTCCCAGTAAAAATAAAATCATTACTATTTTTTTTGCAAGAAGGAAATATTAAAATAATTAAACCGATTAGAAACAGTATAATATTTTTATTTTCAATAATCATTTTCATAAAACTAAACAAAGACAAAATTACTAAAAACCACATAATGAAAGTAATTAACACAAAAAATATATCACAAATAACAAAAACGTACAAATAAAATATTTATTTTTGGGATTAAATACAATAAAAAAATATAAAAATGGAAAATAATGTCTCTAAAATACATATTAGAATTGGTAAAAGTGAAGACTTACCATATATTTTTAAGTTGATAAAAGAATTAGCCACATTTGAAAAAGCACCGGATAAAGTGACCAACTCTTTGGAGCAAATGGAACAAGAACAAGAATATTTTCAATTTATTGTTGCCGAATTACCTGAAACAAAAGAAATTGTGGGATTTGCATTATTCTATCCTGTTTATTATACATGGGTGGGTAAGTCTCTATATATTGATGATATATATGTAAAGCAGGAATACAGAGGAATGGGCATTGGTAAACAATTGTTGAATATAGTACTAGATTATGCCCGCAAAGAAGGTATGAATCGCGTACGTTGGCAAGTACTTAATTGGAATAAACATGCTATTGAGTTTTATAAAAAATATGGCGTAGAACTAGATAATGAGTGGGTTAATTGTGATTGGTACCCTTAAATTAATATCGCTTTGTATAAAAAAATTGTTTATTTTTACACAAAATAAAATTATAAACTTATGAAAACAAATACTGCAGTAGCCCTTATTTTTTCAATAGCAATAGTGTTGTCAACTTACTTATTATCAACTGCTTATATAGAACGAGGAAGCTCGTCGGGTACCGTATCAGTAAAGGGGCTCGGTAAAATAGATTTTGTTTCTGACCTAATTGTATGGAGTGGAGAATTTTCTGCTCAAAACACAGATTTGAAAACAGCTTATACGGAATTAGAAAAAGAAAGGAAAATAATAGCAGATTATTTCAAATCTAAAGGGATAAACCAAGATGCTATATTTAGTGCAGTATCAACAGAAAAAATTTATAAAGACGTTTATACCGAAAACGGAAAATATGCAGGACAAGAATTTACAGGCTACAAACTTAAACAGTCAGTTACAATTACTTCCAAAAAGGTAAATTTAGTTGAAAATATATCCCGAGAAATTACCGAATTACTCAATCAGGGAGTAGAATTTTATTCCGATGCTCCAAGATATTATTACACCAAGTTAGAAGATTTAAAATTGAAGCTTATTGAAGCTGCCACCAAAAATGCAAGGGAAAGAGCAGAAAAAATAGTGGAACAAGCAGGTGACGACTTAGGAGATCTTGTTTCAGCCAAAATGGGAGTATTTCAAATAACAGGTCAATATTCAGATGAAGATTATTCGTGGGGAGGAACATTTAATACTTCATCAAAAGAAAAAACGGCTTCTATTACCGTTAGGCTTATCTATACAGTAGAATAGACTAATGAGATTATAAATCACTAACTTATTCCGAATATCTTAACTACTAAAAAATATTACAAACCTTAGTAAGATAGAAACATAAAATTATATCTTTAATTACAAATATTTTTGTGTAAGTTTGTAACAAATCTTTGTGCAATGATAATAAAAACAAATGCTTTAATTCCAAACTCATACAATCTTGAAGCACAGGCAGAAATTTTAATATTACCTGAAACAAAAGAGGATTTTAAAGATATTTTTACAAGATACCAAGCACACAAAATAATAGTATTGGGACGGGGCAACAACATAATACTCTCACAGCCATATTACGACCATGAATATGTATTTGTAATTTTAAGAGAAAATTTTGGGAACTTTATTTTTACAAATGAGCAGGTAATTGTAGAAGCAGGTGCAGATATGAAAATATTAAGCATAGAAGCACAAAAAAGAGGATTATCTGGACTTGAATATTTTTACGGCATACCATCATCACTGGGAGGTGCCATATATATGAATGCAGGAGCAAACGAATTTGAAACAAAACAAATAGTGAAAACCGTAACATATTTCGATAAAAACACAAAAGAAATACACACGTTGAATAATGAAGATTCGAAATTTTCTTATAGACATAGCATATTCCAAGACATTGATGCAATTATACTGGAAGCATCATTGCTACTTACTCCTTCTAGCAAAGAGAAAATTTGGAACAAAATGATTTCTATATATAGGGAACGAGACAAAAAGCAACCACTTGATTATCCAAGTGCAGGCAGTGTATTCAAACGTCCACAGGGATTTTATGTAGGCAAAATGATAGAAGACTTGGGACTAAAAGGATATAGTATAGGTGGTGCAAAAATATCCGAAAAACATGCAGGATTTATAATCAATTACAACAAAGCCACAGGCAAAGACATATTGCAGCTTATAAATCTTATTCGGGAAAAAGTACATAAACATTATGGAGTATGGCTGGAAACAGAACAGATAATCATATAAAACTACACAGCCTAAATCTTCATATAATAGAGAAACAAAAAGGCGGATATTTAATAAAAATAACCAAAGGACAAGTTTCTACTAAAATATTATTTGACCCTATTAACAAAATTCTTGCATTTTTAGAAGAAAATAGCCTTACCAATTTTTTAAGACATCATGAATACCAATTTCGTAAAATACTGCACAATAAAAGTTTAGCCACATTTTATCCAGGTTTTAAGTTACACTTTGTAATTTGGGAAAACAAAAATATGCTTGACTTCAACAACAATACCAGAATAATATCATTTGACTACACCACACCCGAGATAAAATGTTATGTAAACAATGATATTATACCACAAAAATATGTATATGTAGATGGTTCTTTTATAGAAAACAAAAATAAAGGTGCAATTGCTATACTTATAAAAAATAATGAAAAAGATAAAAATGCAGAATTATACGCAGAAAAATTAAATAATGTAGAAAATAGTAATCAAACTGAACTATTAGCTGCAATAAAAGGAATAGAACTGGTAAAAACTTATGATACTATAAGGCTGCATACAGACAGTAGATATGTGAAAAAAGGTATTACCGAATGGATATTTTACTGGCAAGTAAATAACTGGACTACTGCAAACGGTTCACAAGCCAAACATATAGATTTATGGAAACATTTTTTAAATATAACACAAGGTAAAATAATACAATTTAAGTGGATAAAAGGACATTCCGACAGTAATCCCGAAAATAAACTATGCGACTATTATGCCAAACTAATTGCACATGAATAATTAAAACAAACATCATTATTCATTTCATTAAATATATAGTCTTGAAGCAGTTTTGAAACACAAATTTTCAACTTACCCCGATGTTTATTAATTGTTATATCACTAGTATTTAGCACTTAACCAGCCATAAATTATATACATTGTTGTGTGCAGATTTTATTCTCCACAATGTAAATAACTTTTCAAGGCTAAAGCCCAAGCTTCTTTGCTATTAAATTTTTCAACAAGCCCGTTTCCTTCTTTATTTGTAAATGCTTGCATACCGTGTTGAATCATATATCTCG
>CAYQWX010000026.1:0-24296 GCA_964421355.1 uncultured Bacteroidales bacterium | reverse complement strand
TCTTCTGAGGGTATGCCTTCGCTTTTACCATATCCGCGATAGTCAAAAATTAAAACTCCATAATGATTTTTACCGCCCACATTTGCCAAAAGTTTGGTACGTGGCCAATAGTAGTCCATATTATTAGCATTGCCATGACAATATAATATTACCGTATCGGTAGAAATTTTGCTAATGTCTCCCACATAAATAGCATAAATTGTAGCTTTGTTTCCGTTGTTGTCAGAAACAAAGGTTATAAGGTTTATCTTTTCAGTGGGAATTTTATATTCATCGGGAATACGGAATTGTAAATAGCCGTCATAATTATCCAAAAGGTATTCATCTGTTGTAGTATTGTCATACAACATAGAGTCTAAATTTAAACAAGACTCCATAGTAAATAATAAAGGTATAATAAACAAAAAATAATATATCCGTTTCATTTTGCTAAAGTTTAATGTTCATTCCAAAATATATCCCAAATGCTCCGTGATTATTAATATTCAAATAATCTACTACGCTGTTGTTTTGTGTAAATGGAGCAAGATAACGCAATTCTATTTGATAATTTACCTTTTTGTGTAGTCTCAAAAAAGTTCCAAGATTAAATGTAGGTAACCAATGTTGCTGCTGCAACTCCCCATGAGCTTTTGTTTTATCTAAAATAAACCAATTAGATGAAGTAAAGTAAAACAATTTATTTGTGCGTTCCCAATAAAAGTTTATGTCTATTTGTGGATAAAATCTTCTTTCTCCGTCCCTAAAAGCATAAATAAAATTAAATGTTGGAGACAGAGATATATTCGGCATATAAGCATTTGACGAAGTATATACGTTATGAACTACTCCTATATCTAAATGCAGATCTGCAAATGCCAAAGAAGTTGTATGTAATCCCCCAAACAAAGTATTTGTAGAATCTATACCGTAAGCTCCATATAGCGAAGTAAGTGGAAAAGGCACAATTGCACCAGCAAAATGCAATAAGGGTCCTCCAAAAGTTGCTCCTACCGTTTTTTGTTTTGCAGGCAGAGGCTTTACTATCCTTGTGGGAGCACATGAAAATAATTGTATTACAACAACAATTACTACTAATATTTTCAAAAAATGTTTCATAATAATTTCATTTAAAATTATCCGCAAGCAGGTGTTGCACCATCTTTCCATCCTTCTTTTTCCAATTGTAAAAATCTTTCCCGTTCTTGGTCTGTCATCACTACCACATCTACATATACTTCTGCTCCAAGTTCAGCAATTGGATTTACCAAAGATATTGCCAAGTCTTCTAAAATAGGTATATTAGGAAAGGGAACTGCAATTGTGAGATAAACTTTATCACCTTCTACTTTTACATCTTTCGCAATACCTAAGTTTTTTAAAGTATTGTTAATTGATGGATGCATTACATTTTCTATTGCTTTCCATGCTTGTTCTTGAGTTATTGCCATAACTTATTCCTGTTTTAAGTTTTACGCAAAGGTAGGGAAAATACCATAAGTATAAGAAAAAATATTTGTTTTTCTAAATTACGGTAAAATTATGAAAAACTATCAATAATGTCTTAAATAATTCTCATAACACAAATATCACACTTATTACCAACAACTTAACTTCTATTTAACTGAGTTAAGAGCAGTAAAAAATCAAAATATATTATATTTTTTACAAGATTAGTATACTTTTGAAAAATTATGGAAATTGCTTTTAGTTAATTTATGAAAACAAAAGAGAGAGCCACATTAGCCCTCTCTTTCTTGTAAACAGATTATTGCTGAATAATTAAATTTCTTCCGTTTCGTTTACTTTTGCCAAAATGTCAGAGTATTGAATTACTAAATATTTCTTTTCGTCCAATTCTATTTCTGTTCCAGAATACTTTTTGTAAATTACAGTATCTCCTACTGCAAATTCAGGATTCTCAATATTTGCCATTGCTGCCACCTTTCCCATTGTTGGTTTTTCGGTAGATGCTGTGTCCGGAATAATGATTCCACTTTCGGTTTTCTTTTCTTTTTCTTCTTCAATTTCAATTAATACATTTTCGTTTACTGGTAATATTTCTTTCATTTTTTTATCCTCCTTTTATTTAACGGTTAAACCTAATAATTTATCTATTTTGGGTTTATCAAATCCAACAACCCAATGTCCATTTATTTCTGCTTGCGGAACTCCTTGCTGTCCTGTCTTTTTTACCATTTCTTGTGCAGCACTTGTGTTTTTTGACACATCAATATCACGGAAAGGAATGCCGTTTTCTTTCAAATACTGCTTCAATTTATTACACCAAGGGCATGAAGGTGTAGAATAAACCGTAACACGATTTACTTTCTTGCCGTTTCCATCTTGTTTTATTCCTACTGATATGTTGCCAAACAAATTCATATAATAATTTTCAGGATTGCATCCCATTACTGTTTTGCTAAATTTACCATTTTTAAAATGCAATAATGTAGGAACAGTTTTTATGTCATAATTAGGATGAATATCTCTTACTTCTTTTACATCAGCGGTAAGCAACATATAATCTTTTTTTTCTATTTTTTTATTTGCTTTCTCAATGTTTTCATAAGCACATTTGCTTAAATCAGAACCGCTTTTGTACAATAAAAGATAAATATTTTCGGCTTTGTTAAAATAAGAAGTTAATTCTTCATGAGATTTTATCTCTACCATCGCCATAGTTTATTTTATTTGGATTTTTCGCATCTTTTAACAAATATTATGCCGAAACACCACTTGCAAACAATATGTCATACTGATAAAAAGATTTAACTTTGTGTTTGCTATAAATTCACTATAAATAAATGAACATATTAAAAGAAGATACTATCTGTGCCATTGCTACTCCACAAGGAGAAGGTGCAGTAGCCATGATACGTGTAAGCGGAGAAAAAAGTTTTGAAATAGTAGAAAAAATATTTAAACCCACTTCTAAAAAATCGTTAAAACAACAGAAATCACATACATTACATTATGGAGAAATAATAGATAAGGAAAACATATTGGATGAAGTTCTTGTTGCTATTTATAAAGCCCCTCACTCATATACTGGAGAAAATTCCATAGAAATATTTTGTCACGGTTCTTTATACATTCAACAAAGAATATTAGAGATTCTTATAGAGGCAGGTGCAAGATTGTCAGAACCGGGAGAGTTTACATTAAGAGCATTTCTTAATAAAAAAATAGATTTATCGCAAGCAGAAGGAGTTGCAGATTTGATAGCAAGCAAATCTCAAATTTCCGTTAATCTGGCAATAAAACAACTGAAAGGTGAATTTTCCAAAGAAATATACAATCTTCGAGATAAGCTACTGGAACTTTTGTCTCTTATTGAATTGGAATTGGATTTTGCAGAAGAAGATGTGGAATTTGCAGATAGAACAGAACTATTTAATGTAATAGAACAAATAGAAAATTGGACTTCCCAACTACTTAATAATTTTTCATTGGGAAATGCCATAAAAGAGGGAATCCCAGTTGCAATAGTTGGAAAAACAAATGTGGGCAAATCCACTTTGTTAAATTTATTACTCAAAGAAGATAAAGCAATAGTATCGGATATACCAGGCACAACAAGAGATGTAGTGGAAGATACTATAAATATAAACGGTGTAAGGTTTAGAATAATAGATACGGCAGGGATTAGAAACACCAACGATACAATAGAAAATATGGGAATAGTCCGTAGCTTTAAAGCAATAAAAGAAGCTGTGCTGATTTTGTTTGTAACGGACATTACCCAAACAAGTGAGGAAATAAAAGAATATTTAGAAAAAATACAAAATAGCAAACAACAGCAAGCTAAAATTATTGGAATTGTAAATAAAATAGATTTGAACAACGAAAATATTACGGAAAAAATATCGGAATTATTTGATAAACAAGAACTCCCTCATATAAAAATTTCTGCAAAAGATGAAAAAAGCATAAATGCAGTAAATAAGATAATATTCGATACTCTGGGAATAGCAAGGTTTTTTGAAGAAGAAACTTTTTTGATAAATGAACGCCACTACCAAGCATTGAAAAAAATAAGTGATGCAATAAAAGAAATAAAAAAAGGGTTGGATTTGGAACTTCCTACCGATTTATTGACACAAGAAATACACCAGATTTTATATTATTTAGGTGAAATATCGGGAGAAGTATCATCTGAAGATGTATTACAAAATATTTTTTCAAAATTTTGTATAGGAAAATGATTTATATACATGTACAAATTAGTCAATTCTTATTTTATTTATAGGATAAAAATTATTTTGCTGTTTTTTTATATTTTTGACTGCACAACCTTGTTTTAACGGACATTGTGCACAAGCTGACTCACCTTTTGAAAAAAACTTTATGCTTTTTGCTATTTTATAAATAGCTATAGCAAAAGCCCACAACACTATTACCCAAGCTATTATGTCATATATGTTCATATTCATATTATTAAGTTTCCTATTTGATAAACCAAAAATCCAAAAATCCATGCCAACGATGTTGTATAACCAATCATAAACAGAGACCAACGCCAAGTACCCGTTTCATTTTTAACCGTTATTATAGTGGCTATACAAGGAAAATAAAGCAAAACAAATACCAAAAAAGCTAATGCCGAAACAGGAGTAAACATAGGAGAACCGTCTTCCTTGGTTGCAGATTTTAAGGATGCCCTTAAATTTTCTTCGTTATCGTTGCCATACAACACTCCCAGAGTGCTTACTATTACCTCTTTGCCCACTATCCCTGCGGTAACTGCCACTGTTGCTCTCCAGTCAAAACCAAGTGGTTTGAATACAGGTTCTATTGTTCGTCCTATTTGCCCAATATAAGAATTATACAAGTGTTCTTGCTTAGATTTTGGAGTTTGCTGCATATTGTTGTTATTTTTAGGCAATGGGAAATAACCTAAAAACCAGATTATTATAGAAGCAATAAGTATAGGACCTCCCATCTTTTTGAGATATTGCATTGCTTTGTGCCACATGTGTCGAATAGTGCTTTTGAATGTTGGCATACGGTATGGTGGCAACTCCATAACAAAAGGGGCTTCTTTTTTTGAAAAAAATATTTTTTTAAACAACAAAGCAATACCTATTGCTACCATTATACCAAGAATGTAAAGTAAGAAAATCACCAGTCCTGCATTATGTGGGAAAAAAGCACCTGCAATTAATACATATACAGGCAAACGTGCACTACAAGACATAAAAGGATTTATTAAAATAGTTAGTAGTCTGTCATTTTTGCTTTCTATGGTACGTGTTGCCATTATAGCAGGCACATTGCAACCAAATCCCATAATAAGCGGAATAAATGACTTGCCGTGTAACCCTATTTTGTGCATTAGTTTATCCATAATGAATGCCGCCCGTGCCATATAACCGGTATCTTCCATAAAAGATATGAAAAAGAATAATATAAGTATATTAGGTAAAAACACAAGTACACTACCTACACCACCTATTATTCCGTCCACTATTAAATCTTTTAGCATTCCGGCTGGCAACCACAATGATATTTGTTCACTCAATAGCACTAACCCTTCCTCTATCCATTTCATTGGATATTCTCCCAACCAAAATGTGCTTTCAAACATTATAAACAAGAAAAATATAAAAAGAGGAAATCCCCATATTTTGTGAGTAAGTATATTATCTAACAAATAAGAACGTTTGTGTTGTTGTTTTCTACCGGGTTTATATGTTTCCTCCAAAGCCCCCTTTACAAAAGCATATCTTGAATTTATTATTAAATCGTCAAGTTCCTTTTCAGTGCCAAAATGTTCTTTTATTGTTTGTTTATAATTATATATTTTTTTCCGTATTTCTTTGTAGTTTTTTAAATGCTTTGCATAAGACCATATAAGTTCATCATTTTCCAATAATTTTATCGCAATAAACCTTGAAGACAAAATATTTGGCAAAAAATGATTTGTTTTTTCAGTAGTTAAAAGTTTTTCTAATTCTTCCAGAAAACGTCCTAACGGTTTTTGATAATTTATCTTTACAATCCGATGATTATCCTTGTTGTATGAATTTATAATTGTATCAAGAAGGTCTCCTATGCCTATCTTTTTACTCGCTACCGTAGGCACAAAAGGTATTCCTATCATTCTACCCAATGTATGATAATCAAAAGTAGCACCTGACCTTTGCAATTCGTCATACATATTTAACGCCACCACAGTTTTTAGCTGTGTTTCAAGCACTTGGGTGGTAAGATATAAGTTCCTTTCCAAATTACCAGCATCCACAACATTCAATATAATGTCGGGTTTTTCTTTTATGAGATAATCCATTACAAACTTCTCTTCGGGTGAATATGCCGTAAGAGAATATGTTCCGGGCAAATCAATAAAATTTATTTTGTAGCCTTTGAATGTTGTATGTCCTTTTTTTGCATCAATTGTTACACCGCTATAGTTTCCAACATGTTCCACAGACCCTGTAAAATGATTGAACAAAGTAGTTTTCCCACAATTCGGATTGCCAACCAATGCAACATTTATCTCTTTTAATTTAGAAGTATTATTACCCTGCAAATCGGTTTGTTCAATATTTATTTTATTTATTTTATTCTCTTGGTTATAATTGCCTTTGGGAATTACTTCTATGAGCAAGGCTTCATTTCGCCTTAAGCTCACATCATAATTCATTATTTTGTAATCTATCGGATCTTTGAGCGGAGCATTCCGTACTACTGTTATTTCTTTACCTTCTACAAAACCAAGTTCCGCCATTCTTTTTTTGAAAGAACGGTGTCCCTTTATCTTTACTATTATAGCCTTTTCTCCTGTATGTAATTCGGCAAGCGTCATCTAATTTCTATAACATATTTTATTTTGTAAAAATACTGCCATTTAATTAACTTTTTAATACCTTACATTAAGTATTTAAAAATACCTCATTTAGCAAAACTACTACATACTAATATGGAAAATAAATTTTATCTTTGTAAAAAGATTTTTCTAATATATACACAATAAAGTAAAATGAAGCAAAGCTTTGCTATTATATTATTTTTTTTCTTATTGGCAATATTTTCCTGTAAACGCCCACAGACATACCCTATTGTGCCACATATAACCTTTAAGAATTTTATAGTAAAAGATACAGTTGACATACTGGATAATAATATAAAAAAAGGAACTCTTATTTTTTCATTTGTAGATGGAGACGGAGACATAGGCTTACAGGAAGGGGACACTTTGCCTCCTTATGATAGCACATATTTTTATAATTTATTTTTAGAAGGTTATTACTATGAAAATGGCATTATACACAAAGATACTTCTTCTGTTCCTTTATATTTTAGAATCCCGTATGTAGAGCCACAAGGACAAAACAAAGTTTTGAAAGGTGATATTAAAGTTGATATTATTTATAATTATCCGATATTACATGATAGCATATACTATAAATTTTACATGGTAGATAGGGCTTTGCACAAAAGTAATATAGAAACAACTTCTCTGATAGTATTGGAATAACACTATAAACAGAATGAATGCCGAAATTATCATAGTCTTACTTGTAATAGTTTTTATAATTATTTCTTTTTATAAAAACTTAATAGGACCTGCTTTTACTTTTTTTATAGCTACTGCTATTTTAGGATTGTTCGGAATACTTACCCCCAAAGAAATATTAAACGGATTTTCAAATGAAAATGTTGTAGTGATAATAATGTTGCTTTTACTTGGAGATATAATACGACAAATGAATTTAATAAACATACTATTTTCCAAAATGTTTAAATATGCAAAAAACTATAAGGTATTTTTAATCCAAATGATGTTTTTTGTTTCCCTATTTTCCACTTTTCTAAATAATACTCCAATAGTAGCAATAATGCTTCCTTTTGTAATTAGTTGGAGTAAAAAACACAAAGTAAAGTCATCATTATTATTAATGCCACTATCCTTTGCCGCTATTATGGGTGGCACTGCAACACTTATTGGTTCTTCTACCAACCTAATGGTAAATGGACTTGTAAAAGACCAACAAATAATTCCCAATTTACCGACTTTGGGAATGTTTGATTTTACTCCCGTAGGAGGAATAATGATTATATTAGGAATTCTGTATTTTTATTTCTTTGGCACATCTTTACTTAATCCTGTAGTTAAAAATAATAGAAAGAGAAAAAGAAAACGAGTTGTTCATTACGAAAATAAAGAATATTATTTGGAAATAGAAGTAAGAAAAAAATCATCTGCCGTAGGCAAGCCAATCAAGGATACTACACTGGGAAGCACCAAAATAAAACTTATAGAAATAATACGGAATGGAGAAACTTTGAAAAGTGTAAATAAACAAACGATACTGGAGATAGGAGATATTATACACATAACAGGAGAAAAGGAAGAAATTGCAGAATTTATTATGGAGGGACGACCCCAATTTACCTTTCCTCTGGTAGGAATGCTAATGCATAAGACCAAAACATCTATTACTGAAATAGTAGTTTCATACAACTCTACGTTTATAAACAAAAAACTTGGCGAAATCCATTTTAGAAGTCGTTTTGATGCTACTCCAATAGCAATTTTCAGAAACGGAGAAAAATTTTATGGAGAAAAAATAAAAGATATTAAGGTACAAGCAGGTGATTTAATACTTTTGCTAACAGGAGAGAGTTTTTATAATTTGGCATCTGCCACTACCGATTTTTATCCGCTTTCCGTAGTAAAAGAAATGGAACGTTATCCATTATACAAGTCTTTACTTGTGCTTTTAGGTTTGTTTGTTGCAATAGGATTATCTATGATTGGAGTAGTATCATTATTTATTTCTTTATCAGTTCTATTCATTTTGATTTTTGCTCTTAAAATAGTTTCTCCCAAGGATATACAATATCGGGTTGATTACAATTTATTTATAATAATAGCTCTTTCACTGTCGTTAGGTACCGCTATGATAAAAACGGGAACAGCAGGCTATATAGTACATTTATTTGACCATATATTCACAACATCAAACATTATTGTCATAATGGGGGTCATATACATAATTACCGCATTATTAGCCGCATATATAACAAACAAAGCATCTATTGCCATAATTCTTCCTATTGTTTTGACATTAGCACTTCAACATGGATACAATCCAAAACCATTTGTGTTGTTAGTAGCTTATGCTGCTGCTGCAAACTTTATTACTCCAGTAGGATATCAAACCAACCTAATGGTTTATGGTCCAGGAGGTTATACTTTTAAAGACTTTTTCAGGGTGGGATTTCCACTAACAATTCTTTATATGATAGTAACAGTGTTTGTTTTATATAAAATTTATTTTTAAAATATGAAAGATATTAAAAAACTTATAGACTTGGCAAATATCACAGCTATAAAAGCAGGAGAAAAAATTTTGGAAGTATATCACAGCGAAAACTTTGAAATAGAAATTAAAAGTGATAATTCTCCTCTTACCAAAGCCGATAAATTATCTAATGCAATAATAACAGAAATGCTAAAAGACACAGATATTCCAATACTAAGTGAGGAAGGAAAGAGTATTTCATATTCTGAACGCAAGCATTGGGAATGGTTATGGATAGTGGACCCTCTTGACGGCACTAAAGAATTTATAAAAAAGAATGGCGAATTTACGGTAAATATTGCCTTGGTAAAGAATAATCAAACTATTGCGGGAGTAATATATGTGCCTGTGAAAAATGAATTGTATTATTCCGACGGCAATTCTTCTTATTATGCAAAAGTAGGAAATGAAAAAATTCTTTCTACTAACAAGCTTCCTATGTTTAATAATAGAACAACTGATGAATTATGTGTAGTAGCAAGCCGCTCCCACATGAACGATGAAACACTTGATTACATAGAAAATATAAAAGAAAAAACACAAAAAAAGATAACACTTGTTTCGGCAGGTAGCTCACTTAAATTTTGTTTGGTGGCAACAGGTAAGGCACAACTGTATCCCCGATATGCTCCAACAATGGAATGGGACACCGCAGCAGGACATGCAATTGTGAAAACGGCAGGATTTAATACTTATGAAGCAAAAACGGGCAAAGAACTTATTTATAATAAAGAAAACTTACTAAACCCACACTTTGTGGTAAAATAATAATAATCAAGCAAAAATATTATTCAACAATTAGAGAAGTTACCTGTCTATAAATAGAATACAATTTTTTTTCTTTCATTTTGGAAGCATAAGTAGAGGCATCATTAGCACCACCTAACAAGTAGCGTTGGTACCATGGGAAAACAATGGCTCCTGCGTCAATCCATGTATAACTTTTGGCAATTGCTACAAACAATCCACCCAAAGCCGATAATAATAACATGGAATTTAACCCTTGCTTAATATGTCCCGTTGCCAATTGCCCACTACCTGGTATTGCCAAGCTCATGATAAAGTATAGAAAAGGATTGATTTTATTTTTTCGTTTAGCTTTTTTCATCAGTTTGGCAAGTGTAATAGTATCATTTACCAGTGCTGAAAAACTCTCGTATGCCATATTAAAATTGCTCTGTAAGTAGGCAACCGTACCAGAGTACAATAAATATCTGTTATCTAAATACTTATCTCCTGTTGTGTCTATTGACAACAAAGTCTCTTGAGCAGATAAAAAATCATGTTTAACAATAAAATAATAAGTTTTTCTAAACAGCAATTCTTTTTTTATACTATCGTCTATAGTATTGTAATAAGCTAAGTCAATGGTTTTGACAGCCTTATCTAATTCTCCTTTGGTAGCATAAATATCTGCGAGTTTGCTAAAGGCTTTCCTTCTATCTTGTTTGGCAGTAGCAAAAAAACCTACACGTTCATATAGCTTTACAGCCCTATCCGTTTCACCCCATTTACACAGACTATCCGCAATAATTATTGTTTGCCTTACCGTTTGGGAATAGGCAAAAACATATATGAAGTTAAAGCTTATTATTAACCACAATGTTTTCAACACGATGATATATTTTATGTTTTTTGAGTTCATTATACCTTTTTGCCGCTTTTACACTACCATAAATATTTCCCAAATAATAAAAAGCCGTAAATCCTGCAAACACCCAACCAATAATACTTGACAACCCTTTTAATGCAAATCCACGGTAGGCAACAAATCCACTTCCGCTTGTAAAAATAAGTGATACTACTCCGTCCCATACAAAACCACTATACACCTTTCCTGTTCCAGGTAATATGGTAGATAGTATTGCAGCCAACCATGGTTTTTTTAATTTAATATGTCTTGCTTCTTCTATTATTGGCACAAATGCTTTAACTGTATAATTATTGGCAACACTATTTGGTAATGATGAATAAAAACGACTTGCACTATCAGGGTGATTAGCAAGCAAATACCCTGATAATATTGCAATACTGTTCAATGTACTATTGCCAAACAATCCTTTTTTACCATCATTTATTAAATCATCAGATAAATTGAGTGCAACATACATTTTTATTTTTTCTTTTAATATCTCTGGTGGCAAAGTGTTTACCCCTGTATTTAGAAAAAATTTGTTAAATAATTCATATTCTTTTTGTGGATTGCCTACCAAACGGTAAGATTGCAACAGTTTTTCTTTATAATAAAAAGTGTCGGGATTAAGGAATATTAATTTATAATATTCATCTATTGCCAGTGAATACTTTTGTGCATCAAATAGATAATCTGCAAACTTTGCAGTATGAGTTTCGTCAAAAATATTTTGGGACTTTAATATTCCTGTAAAAACAATAATAAATAGAAACAAATTACTTAACCGGATCATAATATCGTCCTGTGTTTTTATCAAATTTGTAATGTCCTTTTGCCGCTCCCGGATGACACCTTTGCAATCTGTCGGAAGCTTCCAACATACCAACAATAATTCCTTTTTTCTTAATGCTTTCTATTGCATATACCGAACAACTTGGAGTAAACACGCATGCATCCATATCTTGTGATGAAAATACAACTTTGTATGTAACAAACAAAAACTCCGCTAACAATTTTATTTCATTTTCTCCAAAATTGATTTCTTTTACATATTTCAAGTTGTTATCATTCTCATAATGAGGCTGCAATGCACTATTGAGCAAATCTATATCCTTGCGAAGGGAAGATTGTGCAAATAAATTATTTGAAATAAAGAGGATAATTGTAAATATTATCTTTGCCTGCTTCATTTATTTTTATATTTTTGAATGTAGTCATTTGATATGCTTTTTCAGTGCCATCAGGATTATAAAATATTTGCAGAATTTCCGTTGGCACCATCAAGCCATCAATAAGCTTAGGCTTTTTAAACAATTGCTTACTCAATAAATTGTCATCTTTGCCAAAAAACAAAACGGCTTTTAACATTTGGTCTTTTGTGCCTATTACTACTTTCCCTATCATATCTTTTAGTTTATCGGGAGGCATCCAAGTAGTAAATATCATTCCTTTGTCTTTTTCTACCTGTGTTTTCTTAAATGCAGAATGCTCCAAACCGTAGGTATTTAATTTATTTTCTAGCAAAAGATGAAACATAGTATTTTTTAAAAAATTCAACTTAGGATCGTAATTTGCAGTTTTTATGGCTTTATAATTTTCTATTCGGTAAGAGGCACTATCGGTTATCACCAAAATAGCTTTGTCGGGAAAATATACTTCTTGCACTATTTTACTTATATTTTTATCGTAATACAATTTTGCCATGGTAAGCGAACCTTCACTTTTATCATTTTTGTATTTTACCGATACATCAGCAAAAAAACGGTAATATTCTTGTGAAAAAGTGATGTTTACAAATACAAATAGAAGTGAAATTAAAACAAATGTCTTTTTCATATTATCTAGTTTTATACTAAAAAGGAGGAACAAAGAAAAAATCCTCTGCTCCTCCTGTATTTCTTATTTTTTTATACAAAGCTATGCCGATGCCGCTGAGGCAAATAACATTCCCCAAAATACAAAATAAAATAGAATAGCTGAAGCAGAACCAACAATACACCCGATTAGTGACTTTTGAACTTCATCTTTGTCTCCATTAGTAGATAAATAAACAATCAAAATACCTACCCAACCAAGAACACACCCCCATAAAAACGAAGGTATTCCAAGTGGTGGTTCACCATTAATAGCTAATACCCCTAATGCACCAACAGGACTATTTTGAACGTTTTGCACCAAAGTATTACCTGCCAACTTAAGTTGATTTAGGGTTACACCTTGGTGGTTAACAACATAATTTTCTAATTGGTTTAAATCAGAGAAAACATTTTCCACATAATTTTCATCTACCGATGCCATTTCAGCATAACTTGATGCAAACAAATTGGCATTCATTGCAACTACGGCAATCAAAACAAATAACATTTTTTTCATAAGCTTTAGTTTTTTTAGTTTCGTTGGCAAATATAAACGAAAAATTAGACCGAACAAGAATAAATAAAATTAATTTTTAAAATAGGATACTCACAATTTAGCAAGTATCCTACTTTATTAGATTATTAGCCAATTTTTATTCCGCTTTGATAAATTTCTTGATTATTTGTTTTTTATTTTCCGTGATAACCAAATAATATACACCATTTTGCAAATCATTAACATCAATTACATAATGAATTGTATTTATTTTCCTAAATTGTTTTACAACTTTTCCTTGCATATTTATTACATCTATTCTTTCTATGTTAGAGTTTCCATTAACATTTAGAGTATGATGAGCAGGATTAGGATAAATTGTAATATCAGAATGTGTTCTACTTTCTTCAACAGTGGAGGGTTGGATTATTGTTATTGGTGCATAAGTTATATTATTGTTTTCATTGTATTCATAAATTAGATTTGTAGGATCCGAAATAAACAATACATAATAATTACCTAAAGAAACACTATTTGGAATTACAATATTATTTTGTATTAATACAGTTGTGTCTGCATTATAAAAGTTTGTATAAGTTTCTCCTACAAAGTAGTCATTTGCATCCCAAACCGTATCGGAAGACAAGTAATAGTACATATATACCACTTGTTTTTTAGCACCACCTTTGTTAGAAGTAGATTGGAACACTTCATTTACGCTAGTACCAACTTCATCTCCAGGAGATGCTGATGATTGGGATAAATGTGGATTAGTTGGATATAAATCAGTCGTATCATCTCCTGTAACAAACAGAGTTAAACAGCTTGTATTATTATCTTCATATACTTCAGAAACAGCATTGGTAGCATCTGCAATCACCAATATTGAATATGTTCCTGATGGTGTAGATGCCGGAATTGTCAATGTGTCGATAAATGATACCTGATTGTTATTTGCATCTAAGGTAGTAGTTTCTTCTCCCAATAGTACATCATTAGCATCCAAAATACAATCTTCAGATAAATAATATTTTAATGTTACAGGAGGCAAAGAAGTAGAATTCCCTGAATAATTTTCGGTTACATCTACTGTTATGTTATCGCCAGGATCAACATTTTGTCCACTTGTAATAGCCGCATTAGATATATAAATATCATCAGAGGAATTATCATCTGGATTAGTTACACAAATATTAAAATCGCCATTGCTTGCATTTTGACTACCATAGTCATAAATCCGTACCCAATAAGTTTCACCCGGAGTAAGTCCATTTGCATCCAATATGGTGGTAACGCCAGGCCCTCCAGGAGTGTCCTCACATTGTACTTCCGTTAAGTTGCTACAATCATTTCCTTGATACAATACTACTACTGCATCTAAGTCTCCAAGTGGAGATACCGTAATAGTATGTTCTGTATGAGTTGCTACAAATTTATAGAACACACCTGCTCCTAATGGTGTTCCACTGTAAGCATCGCAACTGCCAGGAGCAAAACCATTATCAGGAGTTGCATCGGTTACTGAACCAAAAACAGGATGGCAATCTACATCACTTTGCAATAATATAGCACCTGCACAGTCATCATAAGTAGGATGAGTAATACAAATATTAAAATCACCATTGCTTGCATTTTGACTACCATAATCATATACCCTTACCCAGTATAATTGTCCAGGTGTTAATCCTGTTGCTTCCATTTGCGTAAGCCCTCCCGAACCACCAGGGGCATCAAGACATTGTACTTCTGTAAGATTACTACAATCGTTTCCTTCGTACAATACAACTACAGCATCTAAGTCTCCAGTAGGATTTACTGTGATGGTTTCATTTGAAGATGCTGCTATAAATTTGAAAAACACACCGGCTCCAAGAGGTGTACCACTATAAGCATCACAACTGCCCGGTGCAAAGCCACTATCAGGAGTAGCATTGGTTACTGAAGCAAAGGTAGGATGACATTCCGGAGAACTTTGCAACATCATTGCATCGGCACAATCGTCATTATATGGATTTGTTACACAAATCTGGAACCTACCGTCGCTTGCATTTACACTTCCATAGTCATATACTCTAATCCAATATAATTGTCCTGGAATAAGTCCTGTAGCATGCATAATGGTAGTAGTTCCACCACCTCCAGGAGTGTCTTCACATTGAACCTCTGTAAGGTCTGAGCAATCGTCACCTTGATATAACACCACTACGGCGTCCAAATCACCTAAGGGCTCTACCGTAATAGTATGTTCGGTATTAGTAGCATAAAATTTATAGAATACACCGGCTCCAAGAGGAGTACCACTATAAGCATCACAACTTCCTGGTGCAAAACCGCTATCAGGAGTAGCATTAGTCACATCCCCATTTACATATTGACATACAGGAGAGCTTTGTAATAGAATGGCATCTTCACAATAATCATTATTCTGATTACTATTGTTACCATGTATCAAGTTATTAAAGTCAGTAGTAGAACCGTTGAACACATCTAAATCTACTGCACTACTGTTAATTCCCGACACCGTTCCGTTCCATGAATACTGTTTGAACAACCAAGTATTCCATACACCAATATTACTTGGAGGATCGGAAGGATCCCCATCAGGGTCAGCAATCCATAATCCATATTCCGTTACGGAACTGTGTAAATAATTAGCATAATTTGAGTTAGTGTATATAACAGGTTTTACTCCTGTTTGTGATTCTACTGCTTGACACCATTCTACAACCCAATTGGTAAGCTGAGTACTTGTCATTTCCTGATCAAGATGCACACCGCTTCTGTCTTCCAAATCCAACACTGGTGGCAAGAAGCCATCTCCTATATAATTGCCTGCAACACTTAAAAAATGATTAGCTTCGTCAGTAGCACTATTGGCATCAGGATGTGCAAAGTGATAAGCCCCCATTACTACTCCTGCAGCAATACCATTAGACATGTTGTTTTGAAATTCCGAGTCGGTATAACCTGTGCTTTCTGTTGCTTTTGCCCATGCATACACTTTACCGTCATTTGCTACTTGGTCCCAATCAATAGAGCCCTGGTGATGTGATACATCTATACCAAGGAGTGATTGCGATTTAATTTGTGTTACAAATAAAAAAACACTAATAAAAAAAAGTAAAAAAGATAATTTATTTTTCATAAAATTAATGTTTTAAAAAATTATTTAAAGTATTGTTAAACCATTTACTGTCATTATCAAAATCTTTCATATTAGATTTTAATCGCAACTCATAAATTTTATTATTATTTGCCTTAATAAGTACATCAACAATTTTTATCGGATTTTCTAACTTTTGACCTTTACCATTAGTCCTAAATACCGAAGTGTCGGATATTACTTCATATCCATTTATTTTTTGCGGAGAGCGTTCAGCCATTTTTTTATTAAAAATCCTTTCGCCGTATGGTGGATACAAATTTCTAACAATCAACATTGCCCCCGAAATAGTATCTTTTAATCTCATCTCTGCATTTCTGGCTTTTCCGTCAAGTCCCATAGCTTGAATTTCTTTACCAAGTTTTGTCATTGTTGCAGGCACTTTAATTTTATAACCTGTGAAAGAAGACACGGTTTTTGTTTTTGATGTATCTACCGATTGAGAAGTTTTGGATGGCTCATTAATTTTTGCATCAATTTTTTTTGAATTGCTAGTATTATCTTTTATCGCAGTGTCGGGTTTTACATTTTGAACATTTTCTTTTACACCATTTTCTTCTTTAGCATTACAGCTGTATAACAAATTAATGCTTCCCCACAACACAATTAAAACTATCAATGTTTTTCTCATTATATCAATTATTTTGTTTTACAAAAGTAAGCAAAATTCTTTTCATAGATAATTTTTTCTCAAAAAAATAATTTCTGTTTAATTAACTTGAATCACAATATTTTCCACATTTATTTACATCATGATATTATATTTATTCAATTTTTACACACTTTTTTAATTAACTTTGCAATAGCAATTCTTGTAAAAAGATGAAGAATATAGACAAATACATACTTGCTTATTTACTTACAAATCATAAAGTTTTTTTGGCTGGAATAGGAGGTTTTGCAATAGAAGAAATACCTGCTTTTTATAATGAAGAAGCTCACACTTTTATACCTCCGACCATAAAACTCTATTTTGTTCAAACATTAAGAGGTAATAATACAGGTTTTCTATTTTTCTTATCTCATCAACTAAACATTCCGTTTCAACAAGCTAAAAAAGATTTTGATTCTTATTTATTGTCTATAAATCAGACACTAAAAAACAAAGGGGAAGTATCTTTAAATATTCTTGGTAATTTAAGAAAAATAAATGGGATAATAGAATTTATTCCCTCCTCTCAAGTGAAAAAAATAGAACGTTTTGGATTGGAAGAGTTGCCGGTATCAAGCACTATACAGCCTGAAAATGTTATAAAGAAGGTAAAATATATTACTGCTCCAACTTCTACAATAGGGAAATATGTTGCTGCAGCTTCTTTGATATTATCATTTCTTATGTATCCTGCAAATAAGAGCCAAAATCATTCTGAAGCTTCAATTATAGATGTTAATAGAGAAAATGTTGCACTTACAAGTAATTTACCACAACAAGAAAAAGAAACTTTGTCCCGAATGGAAAAAGTATTTGAGATAAAGAAAAATCTTGTGCCTACACATAAAAAAAATGTTAAAATCTTTTCTACTAAAACAATACACAAAGAAACCATAAAAAAAGAAAAAATAACAGAAACATCCGTTACTGCTAATAGCATTGTCCCTAAAAGAAATAACTGGGGAGTAGTGCTTGGAGCTTTCAAGAACGAACATAATGCTTTGAAATTGTTAAAAAAAGATGCGTTGGGAATAGATTTACAAATAATTAAAGTTAAAGGGCTATATAGAGTGATCGCTGGTAAATTTCTTTCTAAAAAAGAAGCAAAACTTCTACAACAAAAATTAAAATCACAAGGGAAATCCGGTTGGGTCTGCAAATATTAAAACACTTAAAACACAACAATAATTAAAATTACAGCTCCGCTTTTGGATTGCCAGAAAGTAACAAAAGGTCAAGACTGCAAACAAAAATAAATAAGATTGCTATAATGATGTGATACCTTTCTCCTTTAACCGAGAAGGAGATTTTTTTGTTATGCTGTCTTTTGGGAACATTATTAGCTTCTAATAACTATTTCGTATAGAATAGATTTTTCTTATCCAATCCTACCAAATATTTTTTTATACCTTTGCCTGTCAAAATTTTTTGAATATATGAAAGAAAATTTAGTAATAGTAGAGTCTCCTGCCAAAGCCAAAACAATACAAAAATTTTTAGGAAAAAACTTTGATGTAAAATCAAGTTACGGACATATACGAGACTTACCATCAAAAGAATTAAGTGTAGATATAGAAAATAATTTTGAACCACAATACGAAATCCCAAAAGACAAGAAAAAAATAGTATCGGAACTTAAAAAAGCGGCAAAAGAGCATAAAACAATATGGCTGGCAACCGATGAAGACCGTGAGGGAGAAGCTATAGCATGGCATTTACAAGAGGCATTAAAATTAAAATCAAAAGATACAAAGCGGATAGCATTCCACGAAATTACCAAAAAAGCAATAGAAGAAGCAATACACAATCCGCGTGACATAAACTACGATCTTGTAAATGCACAACAGGCACGAAGAGTACTGGATAGATTAGTGGGGTATAAATTATCTCCATTGCTTTGGAAAAAAATAATGCCGTCTCTGTCGGCAGGACGTGTTCAGTCTGTAGCAGTAAGGCTTATTGTAGAACGGGAAGAAGAAATAGAAAATTTCAAATCAGATCAATATTTTAAAGTAGAAGGGGTTTTTACTTTCACCGATGAAAAAGGAAATACTCATGAACTTGTTGCCAACTTGTCGGAAAACTTAAAATCCGAAAAAGAAGTAAAAGAATTTTTGGAATCATTAAAATCTACAGGTTTTAAAGTGCACTCCATTGAAAAAAAGGAAACAACAAAAAATCCTTCACCTCCGTTTACTACATCTACATTGCAACAAGAAGCAAGTCGTCGTTTAGGATTTTCCGTAAGTAAAACAATGAGAGTAGCACAAACTTTATACGAAGCTGGTTATATTACTTACATGAGAACGGATTCTGTTCATTTATCAAGTTTAGCAATAAATACGGCGAAAAAGGTAATAACAAACCTTTTTGGAAATAATTATTCCCAGCCACGACAATACCAAACAAAAAGCAAGTCGGCACAAGAAGCTCACGAAGCAATAAGACCTACATATTTGCAAAATAAGACAATAGATGAGAAAAGTTCCGAACTCATAAAACTTTATGAACTCATTTGGAAACGAACTATTGCCTCACAAATGAAAAGTGCAAAATTTGAACGCACTATTATCACTATTATCCCTCAAAATCCTTCAACAGATACTACTAAATATTATTGGACAAGTGAAGGTGAAATATTGTTGTTTGATGGTTTCTTAAAAGTATATAAAGACATTGAGGAAGAAGAAAAAGCAGAACAAAATCAAAAATATTTACCATCAAGCTTTAATAAAAACACTCCAATTTCTTTACACAAAGCACAAGCCATACAAAAATTTACACACCATTTACCACGTTACACTGAAGCATCGTTGGTAAGAAAATTGGAAGAACTCGGAATAGGACGTCCTTCTACTTATGCTCCTACCATATCCACTATCCAAAATCGCAAATATGTAGAAAAGAAAAATATAGATGGTTACGAAAGGAGTATTGCAATATTTACATTGTCAAAAACAGAAAACACATATAAAATTACAAAAAAGAATAAAAAAGAAAAGACAGGATTTGAAAAAAACAAACTTGTTCCAACTGATATAGGTAGAATAGTAAATAAGTTTTTATTGCAATTTTTCCCTGAAATTGTTGATTATAACTTTACTGCCAAAGTAGAAGAACAGTTTGATATAATTGCAGAAGGCAAACTTGATTGGCGTAAAATGATAGCCGAATTTTACAAAGACTTTGAGAAAAAACTTGAAAAAACTAAAGAAACAGCTAAAAAAGACATATCAGGAATAGAATTAGGAATAGATTCCAAAACAAATAAAAAAGTATATGCCAAAGTAGGCAGGTACGGACCTTATATCCAATTGGGTAGCAATAATGACACGGAAAAACCAAAATTTGTCCCCATCCCGCCAAATAAAAGTATAAACTCCATTAGTCTGGATTATGCCCTAAAACTTTTATATCTGGACAAAGAAGTCGGCTCGTACAAGGAACAATCTATCACTCGTGGCATCGGTAAATATGGTCCCTATGTAAAATGGAACGGAAAATATTTTTCCATTCCCAAAACAATAGATATGGCAACCATTACCGAAGAAGATGCTATAAAAATTATTACCGAAAAAGAAAAGGAACAAAAAGAACGTTTTGTAAAAACATTTGAAAATGACCCTGATATGAAAATTCTTAAGGGGAGATGGGGAAATTATTTACAATATAAAGGGAAAAATTATAGAATTCCCAAAGATTTAAGAAACAAAGATTTGTCATACGATGAATGTTTGGAAATAGTAAAAAAACAAAAAAAAAGTAAATAATATCCAGCGTTAAGCAATGGAAGAATTTTTATACATATTTGATAAACTTAATATAGAAATAGAAGAAAAAAAATCTTTTTTTAAAAAAGAAAATATATTTACTGATGAAAATATCACAAACAATCTTATTAATAAGTTAGAACCTACTGAAAACAATGTAGTTTTATTTTCTATTGCCAATTCACCCGAAGAACAAGATGCAAACAATATTATACGAGAATATCTTTATAAACTTGAACCTGTTGACAGAAAAATAAACTTTTTTGATTTTGGCAATGTAAAACAAGAGATTGTAGCCAAACAATTAAAGCAAGCACTTTATTATTTTTTTTCGGAAAGTAATGCATCTGCAAAATATATTATTCTTTGTCCCAACAGAAAACTACTTGGAGACATTATAGGATCTTTGCCAAAATCATCTTTAAATATCACGGATATTAATCATTCTTTTGACTTGTACAACACCATAAAAGAACTTACAAAACAGGGGAAAATACAGTTTTATAACTTGGCAGGTAACCTGCAATTCTTTTATAATATTAATGTAAATCAAAATGAATTAAATGTAGAAATTTTACGTTTAGGAGAAATTCGTAATCAAATGGAAAGATTAGAACCATATTTGAGAGAGAGTGATATGGTTATAAATTCACTTAATGCCGTATCTGCAGCACATTCTCCTTCATCTTCCAACCCATCACCAAATGGCTTATCGGCTTATGATTTTTCATACATATCTTTTTTGACAGGAATCTGTTCTCGACCCAAACACTTGATATATACAGGAATATCTGAAAATGAATATGACACAAATCATTTATCAGCACAACTTATTGCACAATCAATATGGTTATATTTGAACACTTTTACACTTGCAAAAGATGAAAATCCAACAAGGGATAAAGAATCATCTTTTTTTGAAACTATCATACATTCCAATACAAAATATAACATTGAATTGGTTTTTTATCATAGTACACTTACCGATAGATGGTGGCTACATATTCCCTCAACGGATATGATTGTTGCTATATCCAAACAAGATTATCTTGCTTGTAGGCAGGGAGATATACCTGAACGTTTAATAAAAATAATTGAAAAATATACAAAGTTATGACTACTACAAAATGGTTTTTTCAAGATTGGGGAACAATTGAATATGGTACAGCTTGGAAAAAACAACAAGAATTGTGGGAAGAAGTAAAAAACAATAAATATAACTCGGAAGAAAAAAAGAGTAAAAAGAATTATCTTGTGTTTTGTGAACATCCTCATGTATATACACTTGGCAAAAGCGGAAATGACACTAATTTACTTATACCTCAAGATTTTCTTAAAAAAATAAATGCCACTTATTTTCACATAGATAGAGGTGGTGATATCACTTATCATGGCCCTGGCCAGATAGTAGGATATCCAATTATTGATTTGGAGACATTTAACTTTGGGGTCAAAAGCTATATACACACTATGGAAGAGACTATTATTCGGTTTTTGGATAAATACAATATAAAAGCCGAAAGATTGGAAGGTGCTACTGGAGTATGGATTGATGCCAATACTCCAAAAGCACGTAAAATTTGTGCAATAGGTGTAAAAGTAAGCCGTTGGATTACTATGCACGGATTTGCTTTTAATGTAAATACCGACCTTAAATATTTTTCTTACATAAATCCCTGTGGCTTTCAAGACAAAGGAGTAACAAGCATGGAAAAGGAATTGGGTGAAAAGTTGGATATGACTGAAGTGAAACATCAATTATCCAAAGAGTTTGAAAAAACTTTTAACCATAATTTGATTTATTAAGGAAAAAATTGGAAAAAAACTTAAATGACTTATAAGCAAACTTTGGAGTACTTGTTTTCAATGTTGCCTATGTATCAACGCATAGGGCAAGCTGCTTATAAAAAAGATTTAAGTAATACCATTGAATTAGACATTTTTTTTAAACATCCGCATAAGTTTTTCAAATCAATACACATAGCCGGCACAAACGGAAAGGGATCAGTTTCTCATATGATTGCTTCCATATTGCAGACTCAAGGATATAAAGTTGGGCTATATACTTCACCACATCTAAAAGATTACAGAGAGAGAATACTTGTAAACGGAAAAAAGATAACAAAAGACTTTGTCGTAAATTTTGTAGAGAAAGTAAAACCTGCAATAGAGAATATACAACCATCATTTTTTGAACTCACCGTATTAATGGCATTTGAATATTTCAAAATGCAAAATATTGATATTGCCGTGGTAGAGACGGGAATGGGAGGGAGATTAGACTCTACAAATATTATTACTCCTTTGCTTAGTATAATTACAAATATTTCCAAAGACCATACAACATTTTTGGGAGATACATTGCCTAAAATAGCAAAAGAAAAAGCAGGTATTATAAAGCATAGTGTGCCTGTTGTGATAGGGGAAATGCACCTTGATACAAAACCTGTATTTGAAAGCATTGCTTCTAAACAAAATTCCCAAATATACTTTGCTGACCAAATGTTTTTTACGGATTATGTAATGGAAACACCTAATGGAAATTTATTGCTGAATATAAAAAATAAGAATGGGAAAATAATATATGAAAACCTACAAATAGAATTGCGAGGACAATATCAAACAAAAAACACAATAACTACTCTTTCGGCAATATATGTCTTACAAAAACACGGATTATTAAATGTTTCCACTCAAGCTATTTACAATGGAATGAAAAACATAATAAGTAATACGAGACTTCAAGGAAGATGGCAAACAATACAACATAATCCTACCGTAATATTGGATATAGCACATAATCCCGCTGCATTTGAAGAATTAAATAAAGGAATAAAAAATATTCCTTACAAAAATTTGCATTTTGTATTTGGAGTGTCGAGTGATAAAGATTTGGCAAGTATAATACATTTACTTCCTGACAATGCAAATTATTATCCCGTAAAAGCTAATGTGCCACGAGCCATGGAGGCAGATGTTCTTGCAAAACATTTATCCTTTTATGACAAAAAAGTAATAAAGCCTATACCAAATGTAAAAGAGGCATTAACTTTTGTAATAAAAAATTCTCAACCAGAAGATTTAATAATAGTTACCGGCAGTGCTTTTGTTGTTGCTGACGCACTGCCATAACCATAAATAAATGATTATTTTACGATAATCTTTTTGGTAATTTCTCTTTTTCCATTATTTATTTTTAGAAAATAATTACCGGAAGATAATTTTTTATTTATTATGAGTAATGTTTTATTTTCATGTATAGTTTTTGTCCAAACAATTTGTCCTTTGGTATTTATCACATAAACGGTGTTACCTGCAGCAAAATTACCATTTATGGTAATTTGGATTCCATTAGACGGATTCGGATATATTGTAAAATTATCCGTTGTATTTACCATATTATTGTTGGTTACTTGAATCACCGTAATAGGGA
>CAYQWX010000025.1:1767-24547 GCA_964421355.1 uncultured Bacteroidales bacterium | reverse complement strand
GGTGGAAAAGCAAAATACGTAGAATATCTGATCCTGTAAATATTGACCAGATTGCACCTACATTATCATATCTTTTGGAAATAATGTATCCGAGTGGCAGTGTAAATAAGGTTTTTACAAAGTTTTATAAATAGTGTTTTTATATTTTTGTTCCTTCTATATGATATGCAGAAGCGGAAGTTATTTTTACCGAATACCATTCTCCCATGGTTAATTTTTCTGTAGATTTAACTATTACTTCGTTATCTACTTCGGGAGAGTCGTATTCTGTGCGTCCTATGTATATATTGTCATTATCCTGTGCTTCTATAAGAACTTGCAAGGTCTTTCCTATGAGTTGTTCATTCCAATATGTTGCAATTTCCATTTGTGATTCCATTATTGCATTTAGTCGTTTTGTTTTGGCTATTTTTGACACTTCGTCATTATATTTATCAAAAGCAGGAGTATGGTCTTCGTGAGAATAAGTGAATCCGCCAAGTTTATGAAATTTAAATTCTTTGATAAAGTCCTTTAATTCTTTATATTCTTTGTATGTTTCTCCAGGGTGTCCTACCAATACGGTAGTGCGTATTGAGGCATCTGGTAATTTTTTTCGTATAAGATTTAGCAAATCAATAGTTTGTTTGCGAGTTATTCCTCTGTTCATTATTTGCAACATTTTATCGCTTATATGTTGTATTGGAATGTCTATATAATTGCAAACTTGTGGATATTGTTGCATTATGTCCAATAATTCCAGAGGGAAACCTGCGGGGTGTAAATATTGTAGTCTTATCCATTTGAATAAGTTTAGTTCTGCCAAACGTTTTACGAGTTCGGGGAGTTTATGTGATTTGTAAATATCTACACCATAGTAGTTTAAGTCTTGAGATATAAGTATGAGTTCTTTTATGCCTTTGGTTGCTAAAAATTTTGCTTCGTCAATCAGATCTTCTATCGGTTTGGATTTATGGTTGCCTCTTATGTGAGGAATAGCACAAAATGAACATTTACGATTACAGCCTTCCGCTATTTTCAGAAAGGCTGTTACTGGTCCTGTAGTTATTTCACGTTCTTTTAAGTGTGCGGGGAAATATTGGAAATGTAAATCATTTATCAGTTTTTTGTATTCGTTTACTCCGTATATTCCGTCTGCATCGGGATATTCTTGCTTAAAGATTTCTTTGTATCGCTGTGATAAACAGCCTGTAATATAGACTCTTTTTATTTTTCCCGTATGTTTTAATTGCAGATAGTATTCTATTGTATCAATAGATTCCATTTTTGCATCTTCTATAAAACCACAAGTATTTATTATTATATTTTCGGGGAGTTCTTCATGGGTTTCCCACAATACTTTTACCTTATTTAGTTTAAGTTGTCTTATGAGGTATTCGCTATCTACGGTGTTTTTGGAACATCCGAGAGTTATTACTTTAAAAGTCTTTTGAGTGTTCATTTATTTCCAGTTCAAATCTTTAAACTTTTCTTTCTTTTTTATGCCTGCTTCCCAAAGTATATTTCCGGGATATATTTCGTTAAAAGTCCAGATTTTTGTTTTTTGCATATTTTCTTTTCTTGCATGTCGTAGTTTTATCATATAGATATATGATTGGCAGTGTGCTCTTGTTACAGCAAAGAAATGTCTTATTTTTAGTTTGAATAAAAATAAAAATGCCAATGCGGTATCAAGTATTAGACGCTTTATTATAAATGGAAAAAAATTCTTTTTGTTTTTGTAAATAAGCAAAATGTTGTTTCTGAAATTTAAGAATGTTTTTTTAGGACTGGATTTATCTAATGATGCTCCGCCAATATGATATACTACAGATGAGGGTTCATTGTATATTTTATATCCGCGGCTTTTGATTCTCCAGCATAGATCTATTTCTTCCATGTGAGCAAAAAAATGTTCATCAAATCCTCCGATTTCCCAAAATACGTTGCTACGTATTAGGCTTGTGGCTCCGCTTGCCCAAAAAATTTCGATTGCAGTATCGTATTGTCCTTCGTCTTTTTCTGTATAATCTCCTATTCTGCCACGACAAAACGGGTAGTAGTTTTTGTCTAAAAAACCTCCAGCAGCACCTGCATATTCAAAATATTCTTTATTGTTGTATGCCTTTATTTTAGGTTGAACCATAGCTATATTTGTATTATGTTCCAGCATGTTGTATAATGGATTCAACCAATTCTCCGTTACTTCAATATCAGAGTTTATTATTGCATAATATTTTGCTTGTATTTGTTTAAGGCCAAGATTGTAGCCGCCTGCAAAGCCATAATTTTTATCTAACATTATTGTTTTGATAGTCGGAAAATTTTCTTTTACATACTCTACGCTGTTATCAGTGGATGCATTGTCTATTATGTAGATGTCGGCTAAATCGGGTGGTGTGTTTTTTATTATAGCCGGCAAAAATTGTTTAAGAAGTTTTTCTCCGTTCCAATTAAGTATTACAACTGCTATTTCTTTCATAAGTTTTATTTTTTTCTTTTGGTTACAAAGTCTGTAAATGCTTCAAGATATGGATATATTTCATGTTGTTTATATGGGGCTAAATATGATAGTGCTTTGTTTTTATATATTTCCATTTGTTCTTCGGCGTATGTGATCCCGTCGTATTGCTTAACAATATATATCACATTGTTTATATCTTGTGTAGTTTTATTTTTCTTTCTTAATATTGTCATTATTGATTTTTTATCCTTTTTGTTTGTTTTTTGCAATGTGTAAATAAGTGGAAGGGTCATTTTTCGTTCTTTTATATCGTTTCCGTAAGTTTTTCCTGCTTTGGAGTTTATATCAAAATCTAATAGATCATCTTTTATTTGAAAAGCAATACCCAAATTCAGTCCGAAATTATACATATTGTTTACGTCTTCTTCTTTTTGAGTAACTGCTACGGTTCCCGATTTGGTGCAGGAAGCGATAAGTGAAGCCGTTTTTTGTTTTATTATTTTGTAATAATCTTCTTCGGTTGTATTTAAGCGTTTTGCTTTTTCTATTTGCAGTAGTTCGCCTTCACTCATTTCTTTTACTGCTTCCGATACTATCTGTAATAGAGAATATTCCGAAGTTTTTACTGCTTCTATCAGCCCTTTTGCAAGTAAATAATCACCTATCAATACTGTAAGATTATTTCCCCATATTTTATGTAAAGTCAAAAAACCTCTCCTATATGATGCCTCATCTACTACATCATCGTGAATTAGCGTGGCTGTGTGCATAAGCTCTATCAATGTTGCCGCTATGTATGAAGACTCTTTTACTTCATTTCCAATTAACTTGGAAGATAAAAATACTAACATGGGACGCATTTGTTTCCCCTTGGTTTTTACAATATATTTGGTAATGAGTGTTAATAAGAAAGAGTCAGATTTTAACGTATTTTTGAAATAGTTGTTAAATGTTGTAAGTTCTTTTTTTATTGGTTCTTTTATGTAATTTAGATTTTTCATTTTTGTTTTTATCAACGAAACAAAGTTATATCACAAAACCGAATAATTATCAATTTTATTGTAAAATTATAATAACTATTGTTTGACATTTTCTATATTGTGGTAAAAATGTCTCATATTTTTTTGTTTTTATGACAAAATGTCTATTTTTTGTTGTGGTAGTATATTTGTTTATATCTTATCATAAAAAATAAAAAAGGAGAAAAGCTTATGAATTTAGAAATTTTTACAACTAAAGCACAGTCGGTTATAGAAAAAGCGGTTCAAATTGCCGAATCCAAACAAAATCAGGCAATAGAACCTGCACATATTTTAATGGGGATATTTGAAACCGATGAAAATATATTAAATTATATTTTTTCAAAAACCGGAGCAAATGCTCAAATCATAAAAAAAGCATTAGAAAAAGTTATTGACGGTTATCCAAAAGTTGCAGGTGGGCAACCTTATTTATCAAGAGATGCTAATTCTGTGATTCGTAAAGCTGAAGGCTTTATGAAGGAATTTGGAGACCAGTTTATATCTGTTGAGATATTGTTTTTGGCTGTTGTTGATGGAGGTGACGAAACCGCTCGTTTGCTTAAAGATGCCGGGTTGAGTGTTGCCGAAGTGAAAAAAGCAATTACAGATTTACGTAAAGGAAGCAAAGTTGGTTCACGCTCTGCCGAAGATACTTATCAAGCACTGGAAAAGTATGCCTTGAACTTTAATGAAATGGCAAGAACAGGGAAACTTGACCCTGTGATTGGGAGAGATGAGGAAATAAGACGTGTGTTGCAAATACTTTCGCGTAGGACAAAGAATAATCCTATATTGGTGGGAGAGCCAGGTGTTGGTAAAACAGCTATAATAGAAGGATTAGCTCATCGTATTGTTAAAGGAGATGTGCCTGAAAATTTGAAAGATAAGGTAATATATGCACTGGATATGGGGGCACTTATTGCAGGAGCCAAGTATAAAGGAGAGTTTGAAGAACGCCTTAAATCGGTGGTAAAAGAAGTTGTTAATTCCGATGAAAGGGTTATACTTTTTATTGATGAAATACATACTTTGGTAGGAGCAGGTAAGGGCGAAGGGGCTATGGATGCAGCCAATATATTAAAACCTGCTTTGGCACGAGGCGAGTTACGGGCAATAGGAGCAACTACTTTGGATGAATATCAAAAATATTTTGAAAAAGATAAAGCTCTTGAACGACGTTTCCAAATGGTTATGGTAGATGAACCTGATGTGGAGAGTGCTATATCTATATTGCGAGGATTGAAAGAAAGGTATGAAAATCACCATAAAGTAAGAATAAAAGATGAAGCAATTATATCAGCGGTAGAATTGTCGCATCGCTATATTACCGATAGAAAACTTCCTGATAAGGCTATTGACTTAATAGATGAAGCAGCTGCAAAATTAAGGTTAGAAATGAATTCAGTGCCTGAAGAAGTAGATAAATTAGAACGAAAGATAATGCAGCTTGAAATAGAAAGGGAAGCAATAAAAAGAGAAAAAGATAAAACTAAGCTGGAACAACTTAATAAAGTGCTTGCGGAACTTAGCCAAAAAAGAGATGAACTAAAAGCCAAGTGGGAAAGGGAAAAAGGTGTGTTGAAACAAATACATGAACAAAAGGCTCTGCTGGAACAATTACAATTTGAAGCGGAAAAACTGGAAAGGGAAGGAGATTATACAAGAGTAGCTGAAATAAGATATGGTAGAATTCCTGCAATTGAGAAAAAAATAGAAGAATTGCAAAAAGAATTAAAAGAAATACAAAAAGATCATCCTCTTATAAAAGAAGAAGTTACTGTGGAAGATATTGCTGAGATCGTATCTCGTTGGACCGGTATTCCTGTAAGTAAAATGATGCAAAGTGAACGGGAAAAATTATTGCATCTTGAAGAAGAGTTGCATAAACGTGTTGTGGGGCAAGATGAGGCTATAAGAGCTGTGGCAGATGCTGTACGAAGAAGTCGTGCAGGTATTCAAGATCCCAATAGACCTATTGGTTCATTTATATTCTTGGGGACCACTGGTGTTGGTAAAACGGAGTTGGCTAAGGCATTGGCTGAATACTTGTTTGATGATGAAAACATGATGACGCGTATTGATATGAGTGAATATCAAGAAAGACATTCTGTATCGCGTCTTATAGGTTCGCCTCCGGGATATGTAGGTTATGACGAAGGAGGACAGTTGACGGAAGCAGTGAGAAGAAAACCATATTCCGTAGTACTATTTGATGAAATAGAAAAAGCTCATCCAGATGTATTTAACATTCTATTGCAAGTATTAGATGATGGTCGTCTTACTGATAATAAAGGGCGTGTAGTAAATTTCAAGAATACAATAATTATAATGACTTCTAACTTGGGGTCTGATATTATTAGAGAACGTTTCAAAAATTTACCTGAGGATGAAAAGAAAAGAGAAAAAGTAATAGAAACAACAAAAGAAGAGTTGTTTGATTTGTTAAAGAAGAAAGTAAGACCCGAATTTTTGAATAGAATAGATGAAATTATAATGTTCAAGCCTCTGACAAAAGAAGAGATAAAACAAATTGTGAGATTACAATTTGACAGATTGAGTAATATGTTGAAAAAACAAAATATAGATGTTGAAATAACTGAAAGAGCAGTAGAATATATTGCTAACGAAGGTTTTGACCCACAATTTGGAGCAAGACCTATAAAACGAATGATACAAAAAGAAGTACTTAACGAATTGGCAAAAGCAATAATTGCAGGAACAATATCTGCAAATGATAAAATTTTGGTAGATTTTGATGGTAAAAAAATAGTTTTTTCTCAATCTAAGATGGAAGTGAAAGAACAATAAAAAAGCCTACTTCATTAATTTGGGAGAGTTTTATAAATAAATATTAAAAAAGGGAACCGCTCAAAGGTTCCCTTTTTTAGTTTTTATTCTATTCTTACTTTTATTTTACAACTACGGTTCCAGTTAATGGTTCTTTACCGTTGTGTAAATCAACTATATACATAAATACCGTTAAAGGTACCACCTTTTTACCGTTTTCTGTACCATCCCATTGATTTGCTTTATCGGCATATTCTATTCCACTACCGTCAAAATGGAATATTCTGTTTCCCCAACGATTAAATAATTCGATAGTTACATGGTCGTAATATTCTATGCTTTGGATATCCCACGTATCGTTTGCACCGTCACCATTAGGTGTAATGATTGTTGGTATTACCAAACAACTGTTTTCTGCTTGTTTTATGGTAATGGCTTCTTCATACGAACATTGATTGCTATCTATTACCATTATACTATATTCACCAGGTTTTAATCCTGTTATCCATGTTGTATCTATTAGGTTATTGTTGAGATAAACACTGTATGGAGGTGTGCCACCTTCTATTGATGCTATGTGTAATTCACCATCAGGTTTTTCTATGCATGATGGTTGTGTCGTTTCTAAATTTAATGTTAAGTTTCCCGGTTGAGGTAAGTAAATTTCCTCAGTAGTAGAACACATGTGTCCATCTGTTACAGTTAAATAATATGTACCTGATGAGAGGCTATCAAGAGATGGGACAGTGCTACCGTTATTCCAAAAATATGTGTAAGGTTGTGTGCCTCCTCCTGTAACAACTATTATCTTACCATTGTTGCCTCCATTACAAGTTGGAGCAAAAGTGTAAACGCTATCTACCAATGGAGCAGGTTCATTTATAGTTACATCTAATGAACTAACGCAATTACCTGCATCAACAACAGTAACAGAGTATTGTCCACCTGCCATATTTGATAAACTTGTGGTATCATCTCCTGTATTCCATAATATTTGGTATGGAGGTTGTCCTCCTGTTATGCTAATACTTACCGAACCATCATCATATCCGTAACATGTTACATCTTGTTGGTTAGTTATGTTTATTTGAGCAGCATTTATATCTGTAAGGTTTATTGTTGTGTCGTTTTCACATCCGAAATAGTCACTTACTGTAACGCTATATACTCCAGAAGGTATATTTTCCAATATATTATTAGTAGAACCGTTATTCCAAATATACGAATAGGGAGAAGTTCCGTTACCACCGTATGCTTCTATTCGTCCGTCACTCATTCCGCAATTAGGTTGTGTTGTAACTACAAAAACATCAGGGATACGGTGTACCATTAATGATAATTGAGCTGTTGCAGCATCACATGGTCCTGCGGGATCATTTGTTGTTGCTGTAATAATTACAGTTGTGTTGTAGTCGGAATTGTCAGGTGTATAGTAGGTAACAGTGTCAGTAGTGGAAGAGAACGAGCCGTTACCTGTTGTTGTCCAAGTAACAGAAGTTGCAGAACCACTTAAATGTGCATCTAATTCTATTGGGTCAGCTCCGCACACTTCTATATTGTTTCCTATTGATATGTGAGGCGCTTCGTAAACAGTTATGGTGTCAAAATCTTCTGCTGCAGCACATCCTCCTGATGAGGCAATGTAATTTCTTACTATGTATGTGCCTGGTGCAGAAGATGCTAAATCTATTTCTCCTGTACTGTTATTGACAAATTGTATGCCTGATGGATTTGCAGAAAATGTTCCTGCACTTCCTCCATTATCATAAATAGGAAGTGGATTTGAGCCTGCTTGACAGTATTCATCACTATCATAGTGGAAGTCTGCAGAGAACCCTGTTGTTATAGTTATGTCCATAGAGTATGAATTCGGACAATTTCCGTTAGTGGTATATGTTACTGTATATGTTCCTGTATTACTGTTTTGAGGATTAATAGTTCCTGTAGAAGGATCTATGTCTAATCCTGATGGAGAAACTGAAAATGTACCACCTGGTGTATTTATGGTAGGAGTTACACTTGACCCTGTTTGGCAAAATGTACCTGTAGGATATGTAAATGTTGCATCGTCAGGTGGTAATAAATTTATTTTTATTGTATCGGATACGGGTGTACAAGGAGAATTGGAACTTGTAGATGTTAGTATTAATATTACATTTCCATTTGCTTGATCTTGAGAACCAAAAGTATAATTTGCATTAAGATTAGTTGGATCATCAAAAGAGCCGTCTCCCATAGTTGACCAGATTCCTGTGGTTGTGCTTCCAGATACTGTTCCGTGTAATTGTATATTGCCGTTATAAACGCATAATGCAGTGTCGTTTCCTGCATCTACATAGGGTGGAGCAACTACTTCTGTTGTTTGTTCGTATGTGCTGGTGCATGTTCCTCCATTTTGTACTCCTGTTACTCTTACATCGTCAATATTCCATCCTGAATAAGTTATTGAACCATCGGAGCTTGTTCTCCATCTTATTTGGACATTGCTTTGTCCGTCAGCATAAGCGGCAATATTAAAACTTTGGAATACCCATTGATCGTCTTGTGGATATCCAGCCCATATACTGTTCCAAGAGGAACCTCCATCAGTGGTAAGTTCTACCACTGCAATATCATAATTGGCTTCTACATTTGCGTATCTCCAAAAGCTTAGAGTAGTATTTCTTATGTTTGAGCAGTTTATTGTGGGAGATAATAACCATTCATGTGAATTACTATAATAACCACCTATACCTTCTCCATTATCGGGATAAAGTCCTTCTCCATACACATTATTATCGGTATTGTTTGAAGAGTGGTCCATTACGGGATCTGGATTTGAAAATGATGATGTGCCATTTCCTCCTTCTGGATTTCCCCATTCCCAAGAGTCACCATGTGTCCCACCATGTGTCCAACCTGATTGTGGTGCCGGGTCAAAATTATCTTCAAAAACAGTAACAACATCATAATCATAAGAATAAGTAATAGTGTGTTGTCCTATACCTGCAGCTGCAGGATCAAAAGTGTTTCCTGATATGCCGTCTCCTGAAAATGTAGCATAAGGATCATAATTCCCGTTTAAAGTTACTTGTGGGTCATTAGTACAATATGATGAATCTAAGCCTGTAAAATGTGCATTAGCAGCATCTACGAATACTGTTACATCTGCTGTAGCTCCTGCGCAAAATGAGTTGCCACCGTTTATTGTTGCTGTATATGTGGTGGTTTGATGTGGTGAAACATGAATTGTCATATTGTTTTCTTGTCCTGCAAGTGATGGGTCGTATGGGTTAGATGTCCAAGTAACAGAGTTGCCTCCACTTGCATGTAATGTGGCTGTATCTCCTTCACATATTGTTTGGTCTTCCCATGCACTTGCTACTATTACTCCACCATTGGTTGGTACTGCAAAATAGTATTGGCAATTGTCGCCTCCCCAACCGTCAATCATAACTTTGTAAGCATGTCCGGGAGTAAGTCCTTCTGCTTTTATTCTTCCGTCTGCTTCTTTATTTGGACTCCAACAGTTTGAAACAGGCACAAAGGTATTGCAATCGCTGTCATAAATTTGTATTTGAATACCATGTACTCTTCCTAATGGAGCAATCCCCGTACAGTTTTCTGTCCATACATCAATAAAAGCAACAGTGGAATCAGCTATAAAAGTAAGCCAAGAATTATTGTCAATGGTGCCACAGAAGGGGCCTCCGTTATTTGTATTCAATTCTGTGTGGTCTGCTGTGTATTCATCACTTGTATTACCACAGTAGCCATTTAGGTTACAAAGAGGGGTTGCATCTTCACACGCATCTGAGGCTGTATCATTTTGGGAACAACTTGGAGGATAACAATTTTCCGGGCAATTTAGTTCTATTGACCAGCCGTCATCTGTGGTAGCTCCGTCTGAATAAAATTGGAATGTTAAGCATCCACTTAATCCATAATAGGCTGTGCCATTGTCATCTAATGTGGCTGTAACATCAAAATTTGCAGAAGTATCGTTTAGTGTGGCTAATAATTCTCCTGAAGCGTCGTATCCGTCATATATGTTTAAGTAGTCAAAATCTGCTTCCATATCGTAATAATTAATAACAGCTCTAATGCAAGAATAATTACTAGAACAAAATGTTTTAATCCAGTTTTCATTGTTGGAATAATTTCCATTATCTCCTCCTGTATCGTAAAAATTTGCACCACAAACATATTCGGTAGAAAGTCTTTGTACAGAAGTTACTTTTACATAATCTACACAAACGCCATATCCATAATAAGCTATTCCTTCAAATGCTATTTGATATGTGGATGATGGGTTTGGCAATCCCAATACGGTTTTTTTCCAAGAAGCTTGACTATTATCGAATGTGGCTAACCAATGCCAAGGGTCTGATGGAGATGTTCGATAATAGATTTTTAGTGTATCTTGATCAGAATTCCATTTTTCATGTGCTCTATAGAAAGTGAGGGTATAATCACTTGCTCCCGAGAGGTCTATCTGTGGAGTGATTAGACGGGAGATACTACCATCGTTATTGTGACTTGTTATGTAAAATGCGGCATTATAGTTTCCTACTATTGCACTTGAAGGGTGTCCATTACTACCTCCTCCCTGAAATACCCAATCTATAGATCCTACTATATGTTGAATGGTCCACCCTGAAGGTATAGAACCTCCATTTTCAAAATCTTCTGTAAATACTGTGGTCTGTGCAAAAATATTATTTGTAAAAAATCCAATAAGTAATATTACTAATAAAATATTTTTTTTCATTCTCATAATTGTTTCTTTTTTTCAGATTTTATAAATACTTTATTCGTCAATTAAGCCTGCATCTATTTTGTCATAAGCGTCACGCAAATCATCTATTGAAATCAAATATATGTATTTATCAGATAAATTATAATCTGATTCCCCTTTTATTTTATCTTTTGTCTTGTCTATTAAATAAACTTTTGCCTGTTCGTGTAGTTTTCTATATCTACTATATTTGCGAATATCAATATCATTAGGGTCTATTTGTCCTTTAAATTTTTCCGGAATAATAAATGAGTGTCTGTAAACATAGTTTATCTTTTTTATTTTATTAGGAGGCATTGATTTTATTTCTTCAGGAGTATAATACTTGTATGCTCTTTTATCTAATTGAACATTAGTGCTTTGAGAAAATGAGATGTTTGTTATTACTCCTAATAAAAATGCTAATAGTGTTATTTTCTTCATTGTTATTATTTTTTTGCAAAATTAGTTATTAATATTAGATACATAAAAAAAATTAATTTTTTATCCACATAATTATTTTGTCATTGTTTATAAACTTTGACAAATCGGATGTGAAAATAATGGCAAAAGCATCTATTATCGGTAATAGTCCGAATCCTCCTCCAATTGTTAATGTGTAAACGAGAGGTACATATATGCTTGTGCCTAAATATACTCTGTGTCCACCAAGAGGACCAGTTAATAGTAATATAAGTAATGCAGTGCCTTTGTTGATTTGATTTGTTTTTAGTTTTTGTAATAATATTTTTTCTCCAATTGTTGGTAATAATCCTGTATTGTGGTATTTAGTTGTTTTTTCCATTTTTTTTATTGGAGGTATTGTTGTTATATGAATACAAAATTGCTCCGCATATAGTTTTGATGTTTGTAATAATAAAATAAAAATAGTAAATAGAATTGGTTTACCTATCTGCATATTGTGTTTCATAATATTTTTGATATGTGCCGGAAGTTACGTTATTTAACCATTCTTCATTTTTTAGATACCAATCAATTGTTTCTTCCAGTGCATTTTCAAAGCTATGTTCTGGTGTCCAACCTAATTCTTTTTGTATTTTGGAAGAGTCTATTGCATACCTAAGGTCGTGTCCTGCTCTGTCTTTTACAAATGTGATAAGTGATTCGGCAGGTGTTGTTCTGTTTAATTTTTTATCCATTATTTGGCATATCTTTTTTACCAAATCAATGTTGGTCCATTCGTTGTTACCACCTATGTTATAGGTTTCACCTGTTTTACCTTTGTGAAAAACAAGGTCTATAGCTTTTACATGGTCTATTACATATAGCCAGTCTCTTATATTAAGCCCTTTACCATAGATAGGTAGAGGCTTATCGTGTTTTATATTATTGATTATGAGTGGTATAAGTTTTTCTGGGAATTGGTATGGTCCAAAATTGTTTGAGCAATTGGTTATTTTTATTGGTAGTTTATATGTTTTGTAATATGCTCTTACCATGTGGTCGGAGCTGGCTTTAGATGCTGAATAAGGACTATTGGGATTGTATGGTGTTGTTTCTTTGAAATATCCTGTTTCTCCCAGTGTGCCATATACTTCATCGGTTGATATATGATAAAATGATTTATCTTCAAGATTGTCTTTCCAAATATTAAGTGCGGCATTTAATAAGTTTACTGTTCCTATTACATTGGTGTAAACAAAAGCCATAGGATCTAATATTGATCTGTCAACATGTGATTCGGCAGCTAAGTGTATAACTCCGTCAAATTTATATTTTTGAAAAAGTTCATTTATTGTGTTACTATCTACTATGTCAGCTTTTATAAAATGATAGTTTTTTTTATGTTGGATATCTTTTAGGTTTTCCAGGTTGCCAGCATAAGTGAGTTTATCCAAATTGTAAATGTTGTAATTAGTATATTTGTTTACAAAAAATCTAACGACATGGCTTCCTATAAAACCTGCTCCTCCTGTGATAAGTATGTTTTTCATAATCAAAAAATTTATTTTAAGTTTGACCAAAAATAGGTAGATGTTTCGTAATCTTGAAAATTTAATTTTCTTGTAATATTATTATTTGCTATTTCGTCAATACTTCTTCTTTCTAATTTTTTACCAGCTCTAAGTGTGTATGTGCGTGCAGAGAATAGTCCTACTCCACCATTTATGTTTGTGAAAAACGGACGGTCTTGCACTATACTATTTGACGGATTGGTAATTTGCATGTATTTATATGTGTCATTTGAACCTATATATACATAAAAATCCAGGGTTTCTTTTTTTACATATCTTTTTATGTTAGGATTTTCTTCTATGTGATTTGCCAGAAAGTTTAGAAAGGTTTCTTTAGATATAACAGAAGATAAATCTTGTCCTCCGAGGTCATTTATTGAGGTTAAACGGGGAAAAGTCATATCCAAATATTTTTCTACTGTATCTGTATTAGTTACTTCATAATAATGGAATCGCATTTTAAGTTGGTAAAGTCTTCCTCTTGCCACTGTTTCCCATATTACCTTATATGGTGTTTGTGATGTTAGATTTACGGATGCGTAATCTGTATAAGGAGGATTTTTTATGTTTACATCGTCCAAGAGGTATGTAGATGCCGTTATTTGTTTATTCCTATCTGCAACATATACATATAAATCATATCTGAAATCTTTTGCAGATTCATTGTCATCAAGTATTTTTCCTTTGTAATAATATACTTTGTTTTTATCTGTTGCAAATATTCCTGGATCTTTATTTATTATTGTATCTGTGAATACAAATGTCCTTACAACATTTCCTGTGGAAATATTAACTTTTTTTAATCGTACTTCTACATTATTGTAAATAAGAGAATCTGCTTGCTGTGCCATTACATAAGCACTGGTGTCTCCAAGGAATGCTTTGTTTACTCTTATGTAATGAATAGTGTCTTTTTGGTCTAATAAACCATAAACTACTGTGATGGGTCTCCAAGGAGCATTTATATCTATGTTGGTAGAACAAGCACTTACTATTAAGGCAAGGGCTATTAATAAAAATGTTTTTGGTTTATATTTAATCATAATTAAATAATAATAACTTTGCACTACTTTTGAAATGCCAAAGTTACTAAAAAAAATATAACAATGAAGAATATACGAAAAGTTACTACTCATGTGCTTAACGGAATGAAATTGCATGGAGAAAAGATTTCTATGCTTACCGCTTATGATTACTCAATGGCAAAAATTCTTGATAAAGCAGGTATTGATGTGATATTGGTAGGAGATTCGGCATCTAATGTGATGGCGGGTTATGAAACTACTTTGCCGATTACTTTGGATGCTATGATATATCATGCTGCTTCGGTGGTAAGAGGTGTCAAGAGGGCTCTTGTGGTAGTGGATATGCCTTTTGGAACATACCAGGGTGATAGTAAAACTGCTTTACAATCTGCTATCCGTATAATGAAAGAGACGGGTGCTCATGCAGTGAAAATGGAAGGAGGAGCAGAAATTTTAGAGTCAGTGAAAAGGATATTATCTGCGGGGATTCCTGTTATGGGACATTTGGGGCTTACACCGCAAAGTATTTATAAGTTTGGAACTTATGCTGTGAGAGCACAAGAAGAAAAGGAGGCTCAAAAACTTATAGATGATGCTATTGTGTTGCAAGAAGCCGGTTGTTTTGCCATTGTGTTGGAAAAAATACCAGCAAAACTTGCTGAGAAGGTAACAAATTCTTTGAAAATACCTACTATTGGAATAGGAGCAGGGAATAAAGTGGACGGACAAGTGCTTGTGCTTCATGATATGTTGGGTATAACTCAAGATTTTTCTCCAAGATTTTTGAGACGGTATGCCAATCTCAATGATGTTATTACTTTAGCTGTGCAGCAATATATAAATGATGTGAAAAATATTACTTTCCCTAACGAGAATGAACAATATTGATCCTGTAGAAGTTTTATACGAAGACAACCATCTGATAGTTGTTAATAAACAACCAGGGGAGTTAGTGCAAGGAGATAAAACCGGAGATTATACGCTTGCTGATAAGGTAAAAAAATATTTGAAAATACGATATAATAAACAAGGGAATGTTTTTCTTGGCATTCCTCACCGTTTGGACAGACCCGCCCGTGGGATAGTAATATATGCTAAAACAAGTAAAGCGTTGTCCCGTATGGCTGAGATGTTTAAACATGGCAATATAACGAAAACATATCTTGCCATAGTGGAGAATAAACCTTTTGAAAAAGAAGCTATGCTGATAAACTATCTGAAAAAGAATGAAAAACAAAATAAGTCTTATGTGTATGATGAGCAAGTAGTGGGTGCAAAAGAAAGTAAATTGATTTATAAATATGTTACTTCTTCTAAAAATTATCATTTATTAGAGGTGCAACTTCTTACAGGTAGGCATCACCAAATACGGGCACAACTTGCAAATATAGATTGTCCCATAAAAGGAGATTTGAAATATGGTGCAAAGCGTTCTAATCCTGATGGTGGAATAGATTTACTTGCTTATAAGGTGGAGTTTGTACATCCAGTAAAAAAGATAGATATGCAAATAATTGCTCCATTGCCAAAAAATAATTTATGGCAGTATTTTGCTGATTATTTAATTCAAAATTAAGCTATTTTTAGGTTCTATTAAGGCGTTTAATGTTAATATTTAGTTAGTAAATATTTTGGACAATATTCTTTACAGAACTATTATTTTTCTAACTTTTACAGTTTTGTTCATAATTACTTTGATAAAATAAATACCTGATTTTAAATTTTTCAAATCTATTATTTTTTGTTTATCTGAGAAATATTCTGTCTTTATAGTCTCTCCATCTATATTTGATATGGTTATTGTTTTTTTTAGAGAGTTTCCTGTGAAAATTGTTAGTTGATTGCCAATAACAGGATTAGGATAAATGGAAAGTTGATTTTTGGAATTTTTTATTGGTTTGTTAGCAGAAAAATTTGCAGAAACTTGAACATTATCCAATTTCCAATAGCTGCTTGATCCTGCACTTGTTCCAGAAGAAATGTACTGAAAAGCAATATATAGATTGTTACTATTTATTCCTGATAAATCGATATTTCCCGAATTTGTCCATGATTGCGAATTATCTGCGGGATAGTTATAATTTAATTCATTCCATGTTGCGTTTAAAGGATTTCCACTTCCCGAATAATTTACGGAATAATAGACTTTTAATTCAGGGTCAGAAAGATTATCAGAGTATTGTGTCCATGTATCAAAAGATAAGATTGCAGAAGAAGTATTGCTTAAATCTAAAGCAGGACTTATCAACCAATCATTGGAAGCGACATCACCATTATAGCCGTTTATTTCCATTACTCCATTATTACATTCCCAATTTTTGTTACTATTAACACTATATATAGTCCAATTTTCCGGAGGACAAGCTGAAAAATCTTCGTTTAGAATAGTAAGTTCATTAGAAACTTCTCCAGTTAAATTTACTATTTTATCAGTAGCACTACCATTATCCGAACAAGTTACTGATCCTGAATAATTTCCTAATGACAAACCTGATTTTAATCTTACATAAATGATAGTATTGGAAAGAGTTGGTGGATTATATGAAATATTTAAGCTTGAAGTAAAATTGGAATTATCCAAAGAAATTTCATAATAAGAAGAAGCGGAAATATTTACTTCAGAGCCATCTAAATTGCTTCCCGATAATGTGAAATTTTTTGATGAAGAGGGACCATATCCGGGAGCATAACTAAAATTGCTAAGAGTTGATGTAGAGACGAATAATGAAGGTTCATTATTGCTATTAGCAAGCCAAATGGTAGCATTCATACAAAAAGTACTATCATCAGCAGTAGCAACGGATCCAGATGGTTGTACCCATCCCGGATGAGTTGTGCCTCCATTAGGCGTATCATCTTCCGGAACGGAACTGTCCCCTAACCCTACAATACGTCCATTTCCATAAGTGGCACAAACTGCCATAACTCCAGTTGTGCCTGTATTTGAATACCCATCATCAAAAACTAATCCTATAGAAGATGTATTATGTGTATGATCAAGAGTTATTGTTGCTCCATCATGGAATGCCAATCCCTCTACATCTCCTGATATGCCATGTAATATTGGGTTTGTAGGTAAATTAGGAATATTTGTTGCAGGATCATTGGATATATCGCTTCCTGAATCGAAATAGAATCCAAATGGATTATTATAATCTGAGAAGAAATCATTCCAAACTTGTAATGCATCATAACCATCTCCATCTCTGTCTGCTCCGGCATGATCGGAAATAATGAATAATCCCCCACCATTATCTACAAAATTTAGTAATGCCTGTTTTTCTGATGCAGAAAAAGGATTGTTAGGTTCATCTACAATAAAAACATCATAATTCGATAAATCTTGTGGATTTGAATTATCTCCATAAGTTATATTTCCATTAGGTGGTAATGTCTCTACAGTATATCCACGTTTAGCTAAAGCTACTCCCCAAGAAGAAAGAGCTCCACTCCAATAAGTTTCAGGAGTTGACGAAGTTATTCCTGATTGAGATGGAGTTGGATATTGTGATGTTCCATCATCTATTACCCAATCAGCATTTCCTGCTTGTTCACTTTTAGTATTATCAAATAGTATTCTTTTTTGAGAATATGCGGAAATAATTCCAAAATTTAAGATTAATATTAATAATGATATTCCCCGTTTCATCTTTTTCTTTCATTTTATAACTGATAACAAAAATATCATTTTTTTTATGATATTTTTATGCTAAGAAAGAAGATTCAACTTATCTTATTTTTTGATGTTTTTTTGTCAAATCAAAAGTGGGTTATAAGTAAAATAAATTTGTAATATATTGATTTAAAAATAAAAAAGCAAATGCGTTTTACAATAGCTTTCTTTCTTGGTTAAGGAAGGTGGGGGTATAAGTTTCCTACCTAATTTTTATCTATGTAAATAGATATAGCAATGAAAAACTTTTTTCTTTATTTATGTTCATTTTCTTTGTAGTGACAAAGAAACGAACCAAAGAAAACGCTCCAAAAAGATGCTTCTGCCCGCTTTACCTCCACTTTCTTTTTAGAAAAGAAAGTGGCAAAGAAAATCGTGCTACACGGATTTTTTTGACCCGCTCTCCACTCATTTCCTGAAAACTTTAAAACTCACATTCCGCCTTATGGCTACATATTCAAACAGAAAAGTTTTCTTAACGGAAATTTCGTTGGGCGGGTACTCCAAAAAAAACATGAGGCACAAGTGTTATTCTTGCACAGTGGATAATAAGTATTATTTGAGGTCTTGACCTTTTGTATGTTTTGTTTTTTGAGCTTTTATTAACAAAGAGGCTGTAGGTTATGAATGATTTTGGGATAAAGATGTCAGGGTGTTTTTGGCTGTTGCCATTAGATAGCCTATGGTGATGCCGAGTAATCCGCCTGCAATGATGTCGGCAGGATAGTGAACACCAAGGTATATCCTGCTGTATGCCACAATGGTAGCCCATAGAAACATCCATAGCCATATTTTACGGCGATAAGAAAAATAAAAAAATGCTGCCAAGGCAAAAGAATTAGCTGAATGGGACGAAACAAAGCCATATTGCCCGCCACAATGGTTTTTCACTAAATGAACTATATGTTGTAAATACAAATTATGACAGGGACGGTATCGTGCCACCGTGTTTTTTATAAATACCGATATTTGATCCGATAATGTTATGGATAGTGCTATTAGTAATAATACAAGCCATACTTTTCTTTTTTCTTTTTTTATTATGATAAATACCAGAAATAGGTAAAGCGGTATCCATGTATATTTTGAACTTATGAGCCACATTATATTGTCCCAAAAAGGGGAGTGGTGCGAGTTAAAAAATAAAAATAAAGAAGTATCTATCTGTTTAATCGCGTCAATCATAGTTTTGATTTAATACTTGCCAAAGTAAATGTTTTAGTTGTTCTATGCCGTGTTTTGTAAAAGATGATACAAATGTGTATGGGATGTTGTTCGGAATAGTTTTTTCTACTTCTTGTATTATTTCTTTGTCTGCCAAATCTGTTTTTGTAATAGCTATCACTCTTTGTTTGTGTAATAATAGCGGATTGTATTTTTTCAATTCATTTAATAATATTTTGTATTGTTTTTCTATGTTTAATGAATCTACGGGAATGGTAAATAGTAATACCGAGTTACGTTCTATATGGCGTAAAAATCTTAATCCTATTCCTTTCCCTTCGCTGGCTTTTTCTATTATGCCGGGTATGTCTGCCATTATAAAGCTCTCTGTTTCTGATACTCTGACTATTCCAAGTTGTGGCTCTAATGTGGTGAATGGGTAGTCTGCTATTTTAGGCTTGGCGGCTGATAATACTGAAAGCAAAGTAGATTTCCCTGCATTGGGAAAACCTACCAATCCGACATCTGCCAGTACTTTAAGTTCAAAAATGAACCAGCCTTCTTTTTCTTCTCCTCCAGGTTCGGCGTATCTTGGAGTTTGATTTGTTGCAGATTTAAAATGAGTATTTCCTCTTCCGCCTCGTCCTCCTTTTAATAAAATTACTTCTTGTCCGTGTTCTGTTATTTCATATATTATGTTTCCGTTTTCATCTTTTATTATTGTGCCGAGTGGTACTTCTATTATTTTATTTTCTCCTTGTGCTCCGGTTTTATTGTTGCTACCACCTGCTTGTCCATGTTCTGCAAAGTGATGTCTATTGTATTTCAGGTGGATTAATGTCCATAAATTTTTATTCCCGCGAACTATTATATCTCCGCCTTTACCTCCGTCGCCTCCGTCCGGTCCTCCTTTTGGAACGTACTTGTATCTGGCAAGGTGTGCCGAACCATTACCTCCTCTTCCGCTACGACAATATATTTTTGCGTAATCTACAAAGTTTGAGTCTGCCACTTGTTTTTATTTTTTTGGAGTTGCAAAATTACAAAGAATAATGCTAACTTATTAAAAAACACTATTCATTGCTTCTACCGGATGAAGATTTGCAGCGTTTTTAGCAGGAATAAATCCTGCTATAATGCCTATTATTATTGATATGAGAATACCTGTTAAAATGTTTTGTATGCTTAGTGTAAAAAGGTGTATATCAATTATTTGATTACCTATTATAAATCCTATATAAATTAAAATTAGTCCAATTATACCTCCTATTAGTGATAGTATGGTAGATTCAAATAAAAATTGCATAAGAATAAAACTGTTTTTTGCTCCGAGGGCTTTTTGGATGCCTATTATTTTGGTGCGTTCTTTTACGGATACAAACATTATATTGGCAATACCAAATCCTCCTATCAAGATTGAAAATATGCCAACTAAAAAGCCAGCTTTATCCATAATGCCAAAAAACTGTTCTATTCCCGAAGTAAGCAAACTTGTTTCATTTAGAGCAAAGTTATCTTCTTTTTGTGGAGGTATTTTCCTGTATTTTCTTAAAAATCTTTTTATTTCTGTTTTTAGTTTATCCATTTTTTCTTGTGGTGCAGATGCCATTATAAAAGGATTTGCCGATTCTTTGTTTATGGGGATAAGACCTATTGCGGCATTTACGGGTATTATTATTTGATTGTCTGTGTTTATTCCCAAGCTAATACCGATTTTTGCAAATACTCCTATTATCTTGTAGCTTATTCCTTTTATTTTAATTGGTTTGCCAATTATGTATTCTGATGATAAATTGGGAAATAATTCTTCATAAATATTGTATCCTAATACACAAACTTTTTTACCGGATAATGCTTCATGTGGTGAGAAAAACCTGCCGGCTTGCATATTGTAAGCATTTATTTTTTCATATTCTGGCGTAGTTCCTGTTATGTTAATGTTATCTAGTGACTGGTAAATAGATTTTACTGTAAAATTTGAGGATGCAACAAAAGCAATATTGTTGGCTGTTTTTAAGTGTTTTTTCAGGAACTTGTATTCGCCGTATGTTGGAACGGGTCTGTTTATATATTTCCACCAAGGATATTCTCCTTGTCCTGCTGACCAAGGCCATTTTTGTATATAAATAACATTGGAACCAAGTTGTTCCATGTTTTTAGCAATGTATTGTTTTAGAGAGTCTATTACCGAGAATATGGATACTATTACAAAAATACCGATAGTAATACCAAGAAGGGATAAAAATGTACGAAGTTTATTTGCTTTGAGAGAGCTATATGCATAAATAAAACTTTCTTTTATTTGTCTTAGTAGTAATTCCATTAGTTTTTTAATAAAAAAGGGACTGCGATTTATTACAGCCCCTCATGTTTTTTTGTTAAATTGTTGTTATTTTTTTTCGGGTAAATAATTAAATTGATTTCCGAGGTAAAAACCGCTGTCTCCAAGCATTTCTTCTATTCTAAGTAATTGGTTGTATTTGGCAATGCGTTCTCCTCTTGATGCAGATCCTGTTTTTATCAATCCTGTATTCATTGCCACTGCCAAATCTGCAATGGTAGTATCTTCAGTTTCTCCGGAGCGATGACTTACTATGCAATTATATCCTGCATTTGTAGCCATTTCTATTACATCCATTGTTTCTGTGAGAGTGCCTATTTGGTTTAATTTTATAAGAATAGAGTTTGCCACTCCCATTTCAAATCCTTTTGCTAGTCTTACAGGATTAGTAACAAAGATATCGTCTCCCATTATTTGTGTTTTATCTCCAAATTTCTCTGTAAGTTTTACCCAACCGTCCCAATCATCTTCTGCCAATCCGTCTTCTATTGATACAATAGGATATTTTTTGACAAGTGTATCATAGTATTTTATCATATCATCTGCAGATAATTCTTTTCCTGTTGATTCCAATTTGTAAACTTTTTTATCTGTATCATAAAATTCTGAGGCTGCTGAATCTATAGCCAAGTAAATATCTTTGGCAGGTTTATATCCTGCTTTGGTGATGGCTTCTATTATAACTTCCACTCCTTCTTCGTTTGATTTTAGATTTGGTGCAAAACCTCCTTCATCTCCCACATTAGTAGAATATCCTTTTGATTTAAGGACGGATTTTAGTGAGTGAAATACTTCTGCCCCCATACGGAGTGCATCTGCAAATTTTGTAGCATTTACAGGCATTATTAGAAATTCTTGAAAATCAATTTTATTATCTGCATGAACGCCACCGTTTAGTATATTCATCATAGGAATAGGCAATACGTTTGCTCTCATTCCGCCTAAATATCTAAAAAGAGGTTGTCCTGCTGATATGGATGCTGCACGTGCTACTGCCAAAGATACACCCAAAATAGCATTAGCTCCCAAGTTGGACTTATTTTCGGTGTTATCCAAACGAATAAGTGCTTCGTCAATAGCCCTTTGATCAAATATATATGCACCTTGCAATTCCTTGTTTATTATGTTGTTTACATTGTATATTGCTTTAAGTACACCCTTGCCCATAAATTTGCCGGGGTCGTTGTCTCTTAATTCTAAAGCTTCATGTTTGCCTGTAGATGCTCCTGATGGTACGGCGGCTCTTCCTATTACTCCTCTATCTGTCATCACATCTACTTCTATTGTAGGATTACCTCTTGAATCTAGGATTTGTCTTGCTTGTATTTTTGCTATTCTTGCCATTTTATTTATTTTTTTAAGTTTAACTTTACAAATATACACTATTTTTTGTGTTTGTTGTTGTTTAAGTAATAGATTTTATATTTGTTATAATTGTTCTTTAATTTTAATTCACAAAAAAGATATTATCTTTGTAGAATGTTGTTTGTTAAATGAAGATATTATGAATATAGATAATTTTCAGGTACTTTCTAAAATAAATTTCCCAGCTGATTTGAAACGACTTTCTTTGGAAGAACTTAATATTTTAAG
>CAYQWX010000025.1:0-1667 GCA_964421355.1 uncultured Bacteroidales bacterium | reverse complement strand
TTCCCTTCTATATTTGAAAGTGAATATGATGCTTTTGGAACAGGACATTCTTCTACATCAATATCTGCAGCATTGGGTATGGCTATTGCTTCCAGGTTGAAAGGAGAAACAGACAGGAATATAATTGCCGTAATAGGTGACGGAGCTATGACAGGAGGTATGGCTTTTGAAGCGTTAAATAACCTTGGACAGCAAAAACCTGATATGCTAGTTGTTCTCAATGATAATAAAATGTCTATTGATATAAATGTAGGTGGATTGAAAGATTATCTGACGGATATTGCTACATCCAAAACATATAACAGGGTAAAAGACAGTGTGTGGAGAGTTATAAATAAGCTTGGAGAAACACCAAAAGAAACTATTGTAAAAATAGATAATGCACTCAAGCATATTGTTCTTAATTATAGTAATTTGTTTGAGGTATTTGGTATCCGCTATTTTGGTCCTATTGATGGACATGATTTGCCGAGATTGATAAAGACATTAGAACAATTAAAAGGTATTAAAGGTCCTAAATTGCTGCATGTAAGAACAATAAAAGGTAAAGGCTTTAAACCTGCAGAGGAAAATCAAGCTAATTGGCATGCTGGAGGTAATTTTGATAAAGTAACGGGAATGCCAATAAAAACATCAAGCGAAAAAACTCCACCTAAGTTTCAAGAAGTGTATGGCAAAACATTGTTGGAATTAGCTAAACAAAACGAAAAGATTGTTGCGATAACTCCTGCAATGCTTAGTGGTTCGTCATTGAATATCATGCAAGCAGAGATGCCCGACAGGGTATTTGATGTTGGAATAGCAGAGCAACATGCTGTAACATTTGCAGGAGGATTGGCAGTGGAAGGATTTAAACCTTATTGTACTATTTATTCTACTTTTTTGCAAAGGGGTTATGACCAATTGATTCACGATGTAGCATTACAGAAACTTAATGTTGTGTTTGGTATAGATAGAGGTGGACTTGTTGGAGAAGATGGTTCTACTCACCAAGGAGTATTTGATTTGGCATATTTGCGACCTATACCTAATATGATTGTGTCAGCACCGATGAATGAAAAAGATTTAAGAGACCTTATGTATACTGCACAGACAGATGATTATGGTCCTTTTGCGATAAGGTATCCAAGAGGAAGAGGTGTGATGTTAGATTGGCAAACTCCTTTTGAAAAACTTACAATTGGAAAGGCAAAACTTGTAAGCAAAGGAAAAGATTTGGCAATACTGTCTTTAGGCTTTCCAGGTAATTTCGTAAAAAATGTTGTTAAGAGATTAAACAAGTTAGGGTTTTCTGTGCAGCATTATAATATGGTGTTTTTAAAACCAATAGATGAAGAAGCATTGCATTATGTATTTCAAAATTATAAAGTAATAATTACCGTAGAAGACGGAGTGATAAAAGGAGGTTTTGCTTCTGAGGTTATTGAGTTCAAAAACAGGTATAATTATACAAGTAGTGTAATGCCAATGGGGGTACCTGACAAATTTATAGAACATGGTAAACCTATAGAACTTTACAAATTGTGTGGATTTGATGAAGAAAGTATTTATAATCAAGTTTTATCTATACTTAAAAAAGATTTGGTAAAAAGATGATTCGTCGTTATTTTACATTGGTTTCTTTTGTTGTAGTTATAATGCTTAATTTGCCAATGTCTGCCATGTCA
>CAYQWX010000024.1:0-24585 GCA_964421355.1 uncultured Bacteroidales bacterium | reverse complement strand
TATTGCATATATCAACGGTGTCCAATTCAGTTTATTTTTTTGATTTATTAATTCAGGTTTCTTTTCTATAAGTTTCCCAACTTTTTTAACATTTCCTTTTAGAATAGCCTGTATCAAAGGATTTTTTTGACTATAACTATTTGCTGAAACAATAAATACAACTATAAAATAAATTATTTTTTTCATACCTTCTCTAATTATTTTTCTTTTTTCCCATTACAGCAGCAATAGACAAAAGCACACCTAATATTATTCCAAGCATTGCAGCAAACAATACTTGAAAATCAACAGGCAACAAGAATGTAATAGTATGAGCAGGAATCCAAAAAAGCGGTATTGTTTTTTTAAACACAAAATTCCATTGCACATCCCAATCCATAGTAGTAATAATCTTTCTAACATTGATAGGAGCAAATAAAGCCCGTACTTCCCCCTTGTGCTCTACAATATGAGTATCTGTTATTTTATGCGCAGTCATTAAAACAGGAGCGTAAATCAAATTCATCAAGGTACTTATGGAAAATGAAACCAATACTTTTTGAGCAGACAATGGTTGTTTCATAATAGTAGTAGCTTCATTCAACCCAAGATATTGCAAAAAATTCGGCACACCCGTAGCAAAAATAATAAATGCCATTTTAATTGTTAGTCCGAAAAAACCCCAGTATATAGCACGAGGAATAATACCAAAACCGTCTTTGTAGTATTGCCCCGTTTTTATACGCAACCCAATTACCTCACCAAGCGTAGCAAGTATGGCAAACTTAATAAAAGCCATTATCATACCGTGATTATGATTATAAGTAGTATAAAAATCATACACAGTATTGCTTATAAAAAAAGGTAGAAAAAATAAAACTACCAACAAAATAAAAATAATATCCCTTTTTTTCATAAATAAAACCTTAAATCTTATGTGTGCAAACTTACATATTTTTTTGAAACAATGTAAACATATTACAGCCAAAAGAAATCTGGTAGATACAACTATTCAAAAAGTTTATATTTTAATACAATAATACCCAAACACTTTTTAATATAAAAACCCCACAATGTATGATATTTACTTTTGGCTTGATCCAAAAGTAACAAAAAGTCAAGACTGCAAATAAATTCCTTGTTTTTGATAATGTTTCGCTACGCAGGATAAAAGAACTCACACCTTTTACAAGGTGCTCAAACAGCTTTTATCCTTATAGCTCCGCTCAACATAAAAACTTACGGAATTCATTTGAGGTCATAAAACCGTGCAGCACACTTTTCATTGACACCTTTCTTTTCTAAAAAGAAAGTGAGTATGGAATAGGTAGAAGCATCGTTTTGGAGCGTTTTCTTTGTGCCAATACCATAACTCAAAGATGTTACTATCTTGAAATCACCATCATCTACAAACAAAAATTAGCTGTTATAAAAAAGTATTATTTTATAAATAATTACATAAATAAAATAAATTTGTTTACTTTTGCTTTACGACTATTAAACAAATATTTGAGAAAAATTTGATGAAAAATAAAGTTATCACAAGTAAATAAACATTTACATAAAGAATTTATAAAATATGCTCACTCACTTTAGAAAATACAAAGTAGAAATTCTAAAAAATGTACCATTTATTACTCCTGAGGGCAAAACATATAAGCACACTGCTGCAATATCTTTTTTTAATGAAGAAAATGAAGAAATTGGGTATTTAGAAAAAGGATTTGTTACTACAGAAGAAATTTATGAACAGATATATGCAGAAAAGGATATAGATGTAAGTTATTGCTATATACAAAATTTTTCAATGTATGTATATAGAAAATATTTTGACTTGGAAAAAAACTCAAGAATAAAAATAAAAAGTTTTAGAGCAAATGAATCTATATTTGAATCACGTATTGCTACAGATTTTTCCTTTACAGAATTCGAAAATGGTAACTTCTTTTTATCACACTCAATATTCTTAAAAGGTTCCGTTTTATTCAACAATTCTCTTTTTGGAGAAGGCACAAAAGACTTAAGTTATATTTTTTTGAGAAAAGGAGATTTTGATTTTTCTTCGGTTGTGCTGAAAGATGGTAAATTTATTTTGAAAAACTCAATATTGGGCAAAGGTGAAAAAACCTTTAAGGATACCGTATTTGGCAATGGAGAAAAGAATTTTGCAAACATTGATTTTGGTGAAGGAGATGTTCAATTTATACACACGAGTTTTAATGAAGGTAAGGTTTCTTTCAAAATCAGTCATTTTGGTGTAGGTGAAGTGGACTTTCATTATTCTTCATTTGGCAAAGGAGACATTAGTTTTGAAAGGACAATATTTGAAAGAGGAGACATAGATTTTTCCAAAATTGAGTTCGGAGAAGGAAAAATAAATTTTAATAGAGCCATACTTAACGGGAATATATCATTTGAAGGAAGTGAGCTAAAAAATGGCAAAATATCCTTTAAAAAGGCAATATTCGGACATAGTTTTTTTAACTGTGAAGAATTACATTTTGCTACTTCCAATGTAATTTTAGATTCTGCATTTATATCTGAAGTAAATATTTCTTTTAACAGAGCATCAATCAACACACTTTCGCTAAAATCGTGTAATATAAACAGATATCTTGATTTAAGATTAAAATACTGTAATGAACTTGATTTATCAGATACCATTGTGCGTGATATTATTGATTTATTCCCCGAATATAACAACATAGAAATAAAAACATTGAAGTTTCCGGGAATGCGACTACTTGGCACATTACTAATAGATTGGGAAAAAAACAAAATAAAAGAATTGATAATAAATCAAAAACTAACAAGTACAGGACAAAAAGCAGAGCAATTTCGCATACTTAAAAAAAACTTTTCAGATATAGGTCGTTATAATGACGAAGACAAAGCGTATCTGGAATTTAAAAGATATGAGGCTTTGGACAAAAAACAACAAATATTAAAAAAGAACCGCTACAACGCAATTTGGTATATGCCATTATACTGGAGTAAATTACTTATTTTTGACAAAATGGGACATTATGCTACCAATCCACTAAGAGTATTATTTTCAATGGTTGTAGTATATTCCTCATTTTCATTATTATACTTTCTTATGATAATATTCAAGCTCGGAGATATAGTTTCTGGAATAGGTGGAGCTCATGCAGAAATATCATCTTTATCTAAATCATTTTTCTTTGCCGCAATAACATTCCTTACCATTGGATATGGAGATTTTTATCCTATGGGAACAATAAGGTTCCTTTCTTCCATAGAAGGATTTACTGGTGTTTTTCTTATGAGTTATTTCACTGTAGCATTCGTAAGAAAGATATTGAGATAAACAAAAGGTTGTAGATAAATAAATCAATTATATTTGTAAGTAATATTTAATCTAAAATAAAATATGGCTCAAGTTCAAAAAAAATTTGGTGCTTTTTCTGGCGTTTTCACACCCTCCTTACTTACCATTTTAGGAGTAATAATGTATATGCGTTTAGGCTGGGTAGTAGGAGAAGCAGGGCTTATTGCTACATTGATAATTATTGCTTTTGCCCATATTATTTCTTTTACCACAGGATTAAGTGTATCGTCTATATCCACCGACAAAAAAATAAAAACAGGTGGAATTTATTATATCCTTTCCCGCAGTTTAGGACTACCTATGGGAGGGACAATAGGCATTGCTCTCTTTATAGGTACAGCTTTAAGCATTTCCATGTATATAACAGGTTTTGTAGAAAATTTTTTAAGCATACCTGAAATAAGCAATTTTTTAGGTTTATCTCCTGGTCCTGATAGTTATAGACTCGTAGGAAGTATTGTTTTATTATTACTCGCCATTGTTGCATTTATAAGCACATCATTAGCCATTAAGACACAATACTTTATATTAGGAGCAATTATTTTGTCAATTATCTCAATATTTGTTGGATTTTTTGTAAACATCCAGTTTCACCCGCCTCAACCGCTATTTGCACCAAACGGAAGTAACGTATCCTTTGAATATGTCTTTGCAATATTTTTCCCTGCAGTAACGGGGTTCACAGCAGGCGTGGCAATGTCAGGAGACCTTAAAAATCCTAAGAAAGATATACCATTAGGAACAATTGCCGCAATTATTACAGGCTTTATCGTATATATTGCCCTATCAATAGGTTTTGCTTATTATGTAAAAAGAGAATTATTGCTAACAGATTACAATATAGCAATGAAAATTGCTTGGAGTAGTCCACTGGTAGTAGCAGGTATTTGGGGAGCCACATTATCATCAGCACTCGGTGGCATATTAGGAGGACCACGAATATTGCAAGCTATTTCTAAAGATGGGATTTTGCCCAAATCTTTAGGAAAAGGATACGGAATAAATCAAGAACCACGAAATGCACTTATATTCATTGCATTAATTGCAGAAGGCGGAATACTGATTGGCAACTTAAATGCTATTGCAGGAATAGTAACAATGTTTTATTTAACATCCTACGGATTCATCAACCTTGCCTATGTATTGGAAAGCTGGGCAAGCACAGACTTTAGACCATCATTCCGCATACCCAGATGGATAGCAGTTGTTGGATTTGTTTTTTCATTTGCCATAATGTTCCGTATAGATGTTATTTCCATGATACTTGCTTTTGTCTTAATGGGCGGACTATTTTTATTGCTGAAACGAAGACAAATGAGACTTGATTATGGAGATGTATGGGCAAGTGTATGGATAAACATAATGAGAAAAGCTTTACAAAAAATAGCACATTCTACTGTAGAGGAACGTAACTGGCAACCAAATGTAATTTTATTTAGCGGCAAAACCGATAAACGTCCTCATTTAATTGAATTTGGAAAATCTCTTGTAGGAAAATTCGGTATACTTACCAATTTTGATTTGATAGAAAACAAAGAAGCAAAAGTTCTCTTCCCGAAACAAAAACAACAAATCCCAGAGAAAGAGTTACTTAAACTGGGTGTTTTTATGCGACGCCAAAGTTGTAGAGATATTTACGAAGGAATGGAAATGGTAGTCCGTACTTACGGATTTGCAGGCTTAGAACCCAATACTGTAATAATGGGCTGGGCAAGACAAAGCCGCAATCCCGAAAGATTCGTACATCTAATAAACATTATCAACAGTTTGGATTACAATCTGCTCCTTATGGACTATGATGAACGTTATGGATTTGGCAAAAAACAAGTAATAGACATTTGGACACGGGGAGGAGGAAATAATGTAACCTTAGCACTTACATTAACAAAATTTATGATAAACTCTAATGATTGGTACAGTGCTAAAATCCGCTTGTTAATGGTAAATTATGAAAACAACAAAGCTTCGTATATACACAAAAAAATAGATGAATTAATTGACAAAATGCGTATAAATGCTGAAATAAAAATCATAAACAACGAAATAGAACAAAAACCCATATATGACATTATTCGTCAAGAATCCAAAGAATCTGACCTTGTATTTATAGGAATACCACCGCTTACAGAAGAACAAGGAAGCGAATTTGTTGAGAAAACAAACACCCTTTTACATGACATCGGAACTGTGGTTTTGGTAAAAGCATCCACTACTTTCAAAGAATGGAAACTGAACGTAAACAAAAAACAAAATCAATTGATAGGGGGCAAAGCTTTTATAATACATCAAGACGAAAATGAATGGAATAAATATTTTGAACAAAAAGAGGAATGGGCAGCATTAGCAGAAGGTATGAAAAAATTATTGCAAGAAAACATCACAGCAATAAAAGATAAAATAATTATAGAAGAAAAAGAAATTGCCTCAAAATGGTTAAACTTATTTGAAAAACACAAACAAACAATAACCCAAATACTATCCAAGGATACCACCAAAGAAACAAAATTATCAGGGTTAATAGCAGTATATAAACAATTAACTATAGAAAACAAAAAAGCGTTATCTACATTGAAACAAAATTTAGAAAATGAAGAAATATTATCAAATAAAGAAACCGAACAATTATTAAAAAAACTTGCTACATGGAAAAATTATAGCCCCGGTATAATCTCTATATATTTTAGTGAAAAGGAATACAACGAATTATTAAAACAAGTAGGTAAATTAACAAAATTAAAAATTAAACTTAGAGTAAAAAAAGAAGGAAACAGATACCAATTAACAATAAATATAAAAAAATACTTAAATAAATATCAAAATGAGTTATATGCTTTTGTCAAAAATATAATAAAGTTACACTTCCAAAATATAGTGGTATTTTTATTAGAATATCAAAAAACATTAAAAGAAACAGGAAAAAACATTATTCAACTGAGAAACAACATATTAAACAATAAAATAACAGAATATAATCCTGATAAAATAAAAGAACAATTCTTAATAACAACAAAAAATAACGAGCATTACCTCAACTCATTATTAAACAAAGAAATTATAAATTTCATAGAAAAACTAGAACAATTATTCATTTATCAAGATATAGAAAAAACAAAAGAAAACACCAAAGAACTTAAACAAGAAATATTAAGCATTTCGTCCACATTAAACAAAAATGTAGCATTATTTACTGATGTTATAAAAACTGAAATTTTACTATCATATACAAGCACTGCATACAATAACTTTATAAAAATATTTTGGCAAAAAATCTCAGTCAACATATTGAATGCAATAGAAAAAACCATTGAAAATCTAAGGACACAAATAACACAAACCACCAAAAGCAACGAGTTTGAATACAAATTGCAGCTTGATAATAATAAATCAGAAACACTACTTCAAGAATACTTTGACGAATGGCTTAGACAAGTACAAAAAACACAAAACCTATTTCCTGACGAAATATTATTAATAAACGACATTGATTACAATAATTATTTTGACAAAATGCTATCCGAACTATCGGTAGTAAAAGTAAAAATACGAACATTACTTAACTACATTTTGGAAGAAGAAAACTATTCGGATATATCATTGGCAATAAACAATATAAAAGATTATATAAACCAAAACAAAAAAGCCGAACGGGAAATTTATCGTTTTGTCATTTTCTCTCTTGAACAAGAAAACAATAAACAAAAAATAGAAATTATTATAAAAGATGCCCTCGCAAAAATAGAAAAACTAAAACAAAACTCTAACATACAACAAGCACAAACACTTCTACACAAAAATGCATCATCAGTAGAAGCAAATTTAACGGTATATGCACTACTCAAAACCTCTCAACACTTCAAAGCATACATCAAAAAAATAGAACGGAAAAAACGAACTTCAAAAATTAAAAAAGTAATAAAACAAAAAGAATCATATTGGTTAAGAAAATATGTATCATTACGCTATGGAAAAACATTTCTGGTAGATGTACTGAGCAAAACAAGAAAAAAACAACAAAACACACCTTTGTCATTCCTCAACTATACTAAACACCTTGAACCCAAAAAAGAAATAAAAGAAAAACTACCATTTTATTACGAACAAGTATTTTCTTCTGCAAATGTATTATACAAAGACTTCCTCGCAGGACGAAAAAAAGAGATACAACAAATAACACAAACAGTAGAATTTTACAAACAAGGATATAAAGGAGCACTACTTATCACAGGACGCAGATACGATGGCAAAACTCTATTATCACACATAGCCGCAGACACATACACCAACAAAGAAAACATATACACAATTACACCTCCTACACAAGGAAGCATCAATATAAATGATTTTAGAAAAGCATTTTTTAGTGCATTCCAAGCCGCACACACACATAGTCATCACGACTTGTTAGCCAATAGCAACATAAACACTTGTATCATAATAGAAGATTTGGAAAAATGGTGGAGACATATCCCTAATGGAAATTTAATAATAGAAGAAATTACAAATATGATACAAACATTTGGCAACAAAATATTCTTTGTCATAAATGCATCTAACATCGCTTACGAATTAATAAGACAGACATCAAGCATAGAAACCGTAATATTGGAAAATATAGAATTATCCCCCGTAAAACCCGAAGAACTAAAAGAAATAATATACCTGCGTCATGAAATAACAGGCTTTAAATTTTCTTATAAAAACAAAACTCAAGACCACCTAAACATATCACAAGAAGCAGACCTTTTTATCAAACTATACCGCCTTTCTTACGGAAATATTGGCACAGCTCTTAAATACTGGCAAGCAAGCATTATAAATGTTGATATGGAAAACGAAACGGTAGAAATTGATATACCTCCACTACCTCCATCTTCTTTATTTGAAGATTTACATGTTTCTTGGAAGTTTACAATTGCACAACTATTAAAACACAAAGATATGTCCGCACACACACTGCAAGAATTAACAGGATTTGACAACAACACATTGAATAACATACTCAACGCATTACTTTTGCAATCCTTAATAAAAGAAAACAAAGGGATATACTCAATAAATCCTATTTGGTGGATACATCTGTATCACCATTTAAAATCAATTGACATAATTTAATCTTTTATAATTATGAATGAATTAAACTATATATTTTCAGGCAATATTTGGGTATTAGTTTTCACAATAGGTATAGCAATATCCATTATTACAAGAATAATAAAAAAATATTTTTCCATAATAGCCACACCCAAATACGGAGAACAAAAAGTATCCCGCTTCTTGTCTCTGTTAGAAGCATTTATATGGGCTGTTTTTCTTGCATATTCCATAGATATAGTTTGGCATAAAAATATTTTTGGAGGATTATTTCTCTTAATCTTTGCAGGCCTGTTATTACTGGTTTGGATATATTTTTATTTTAGAGACTATTTATCAGGACTTATAATAAAAACAGAAAGAAATCTTACTCCCGGCGATTTTTTAAAATTTGGGGAAATATCCGGAAGAGTAATATCACTAAAAGGACGTACATTAATTTTAGAAAAAGAAAATGGAGAAGAAATAATAATACCTTACCACAAATTGACAAACAACACATTTTCTATAAAAAAAGCAAATAGAGAAAAAACATTTTCTTATGGATTTGAAATAGATGTGGAAGCAAGCACAGACCCCAAACTGCTCCAAGAAAAAATAAAAAAATATTTACTAATGTTACCTTGGGTAAAACCTGACCCTTTACCTATAATCAATATTCAATATATTGAAAAAGAACCTTCTCCTATATACAAAGTATCAATAACAATAGCACCCGTGGCATCACAATTTATTTATGATATAGAAACAAGCATCAAAAACCAGTTTGAAATAAAAAAAGAAAATAATGATAAATAAATTAGCCAAATACTACATGCTTATTATCATTGCAACAATAACCTCTTGCTCCCAAAATAACAACCAATCTACGGAAATCAATTGGGGATACAACTACTTCCCAATAGATACCACATCAAGCAAAATATACAAAATCACACACATACACATAGATGCTCCCGCAGGAGTATTTGATACCACAGTATATTACGAAAAACAAATAATTACGGAACAATTCAAAGACAATGAAGGACGAACCGCTTACAGAATATACAAATACAAGGCAGACACACAGGACAACCAGTGGACACAAGACAGCTTGTGGTGGCTTGCTATCACACAGTTTGAACTTATTGTATATCAAAATAACAAACCGTATGTAAAATTATCATTCCCAATAGAAGAAAACAAACAATGGGACGGTAACAAATATAATGCCGACACCACACAAACATACACCGTTACCAACTTCCAACAACCTTATACAATAAATGGCAATACATACAACAACACTATTACAGTATTACACAAAAACATATCAACGGAAATAAACAAAGATTATGAAGCAGAAATATATGCAAAAAATATTGGCTTAATATATTCCGTAACAAAACAATTATATTCAAGCTACTCAATAGGACAAGGTATTCCAATAGAAGACCGAATAGAAACAGGAGATATGTGGTTTACGCAACTTATAAATCAATGAAATAGCAATCATCATCATCTTTAAGCACATTCAACAAACATATACTGCTCAAAATCAGGCAAATACACACAATAAAATTGCATTTACTAATTGAATTTACATTTTTGAATTATCTACCGTCTTTAACTTCTAAATTATTATGTTTAAAATATCTTCCCATAATTATCCCAACTAAAATAAATACTGGAATTGATAAAAATATCCGAATTAACGAAAACCGAATACCTAAAAATCCTATTTCAAAACTTAACATTGGAATCTTAACTATAGATGTAGCACCTAAATAAATAAAAATATTGGTTGGCGAAGTTCCCTTTTTCCATAGAATATATGCAACAGGAAAAGCTGCATATAAAGGTCCCGCTTGCAAAAATGCTAACATCATTACTAACAAAACACCTTTTACTCCTGATGCTTTACCTACATATTTTTGCACCTTTTCTTTTGATACCCAAACATCAAAAAGCCCAACTAAAATAAACATTACAGGTAATGCCAAAATCATCTCTTTAATAAAAGCCCAAAAATCATCTTTAAAAATATCTATCCCCGGTTCGTAATGAAAATAAAATGAAAAACATACAAATACAGTAAAAGCCGCTATTATAGAAAAATCAAACTTATATTTCTTTATTATATTTTTCATCATTATATCATTTCATAAATAAACGCCATTAAAGATCCTACAATTAAAGCTCCTACAAAAGCTAATAAATTTCTAATTATAGCCGTTTTTAGTCCAAAATATTTTGCCTCTAAAGGAATAGTCAAAATCCCAACCATTTTTAAAGCAGTAATAAAGACAGCTATTACAGCATAACTAATACCTTTTGATATTAAAATACCGGATAACGGATATGCAATAAACCCCGGAATTATAGATATCGCACCAATTAAAGCTGCTGAAACATAAGCCATTAATCCTGCTTTATTTCCAAAATATTGCATTAAAATTTTATCTGAAACAAAATATAAAACTATACTAACTATTATTATTACAGATAACAATGTAGGTAAAATCTTAACAAACATCATTATTCCTTTTCTAATTCCCTTCAATGTCTTTTTTCTATTAAAAATAAAAGATATTATAGTAAGTATTATAGTTAATATTATGATTCCTATCATTTTTAAAAACATTAAAAATTGGATGTTTGCAATATAATATTATTTAATTTTCCACCAATAATTTATAAATAGCTATCAGTATTCTTTTATTTCTATTTATATTACAAATCATTAGTGTCCAACAAAATATAAAATGACTTTTTTTAACTTTAACACACAGATAATCAACAAATTATTCTTCTCGAGATTGTCATAAAAAAAGCAAGCTACCTAAAATAAAGAAGCCCCCTCATTAGTTCATCAACAGTTTTTTTATACTTTTGCAAAAAAATAAAAGAATTAAAAATTTATGGCAACAACCGCAGATATTAGAAAAGGTCTTTGTATTGAATTTAAGAATGACACTTATCAAATAGTTGAGTTTCAACATGTAAAACCAGGAAAAGGAAGTGCATTTATAAGAACAAAACTTAAAAGTTTAACTACAGGTAGAGTGATTGATAATACTTTCCCATCAGGTGCAAAAATAGATGTGGTAAGAGTAGAAACAAGACCATATCAATATCTTTATAAAGATGAACACTCTTATGTATTTATGCACACCGAAACTTTTGAACAAGTATATATAGAAGAACATTTGATAGAAAATCCTTTGTTACTTAAAGAAGGAATGGAAATACAAATAGTTTTTCATGCAGATAAAGAAGAACCATTAAGTGTAGAACTTCCTGCCCATGTAATACATGAAGTAATATACACAGAACCAGGAGTAAAGGGAGATACCGCCTCATCTACAGCTATGAAGCCCGCAAAAACTGAAACAGGCTTGGAAATACAAGTCCCATTATTTGTAAATGTAGGAGATTTAATAAAAATAGATACCCGTAGCGTAAGTTATGTAGAGCGAGTTAGAAAATAAAGAACATGAAACTTGACCGACCTTATACTCTGGAAGAAATTGCTTTACTTGTTGATGGTGAGCCTATTGGTAACAAAAATTTCCTTATTACAGGAATAAATGAAATACACAAAGTAGAAAAAGGTGATCTAACATTTGTTGATCACCCCAAATATTATAAAAAAGCCCTTAATTCCAAAGCAACAACAATCATAATAAACAAAAAATTAGAGCCTCCCGAAGGTAAAACTCTTATTTACCATCAAGACCCTTTTGTAGCATACAATAATATTGTAAAGCGTTTTACACATTATTCTCCTTCAAATGAAATGATAAATCCTTCTGCCGAAATAGGAGAAGACACCATAATTCAGCCCGGCACATTTGTGGGTGAAAATGTAAAAATAGGGAAAAACTGCTTAATTCACGCTAATGTTACTATTTATCACAATGTGATAATAGGTGATAATGTGGTTATTCATTCCGGCACAGTTATTGGTGCAGATGCTTTTTATTTTCAAAAAAGAAAAGACGGTTATCACAAAATGATTTCTTGCGGCAGAGTAATAATAGAAGACAATGTAGAGATTGGGGCAAATTGCACTATAGACAGAGGAGTTTCGGGAGATACAATAATTGGACAAGGGACTAAATTAGACAACTTAATCCAAATAGGGCATGATACTGTAATTGGCAAAAATTGTTTATTTGCAGCACAAGTAGGAGTAGCAGGAACCGTTACCATAGAAGATGATGTGATATTATGGGGACAAGTAGGTGTGCAAAAAGACCTTACCATAGGCAAAGGAGCAATAGTATTGGGACAATCAGGAATAAGCAGTTCTTTGGAAGGAGGTAAGACTTATTTTGGTTCACCTGCTAAAGAAGCAAGAGAAAAAATGAAAGAATTGGTATATGTTACCCGCATTCCGGAATTGCTGGAAAAAATAAAAAAATAAGAAAAGTAAATAAATAATTTATTCCCCTACAAACAATTTATCGGGAAGTGATGAGAAAAATCCTTGTTGCTTCCCGCTTTCTAATAAAAATCTAATAGATTTTTTCCCTAAACTTCCCAATTCACGTGTAAATTCATTTACATATAAATCAATATGGTTTCTTATTACCCTATCGGATGTATCTTGTGCATAATGTTTGATAAATTTATAAGTTTCCTGCGGATTTTCAAAGGCATATTCTATACTTTGTCCTATAAGATAATCAATGGCAAGTACTTGTTCATTAGGCAAATTACGAGACACGCATATACCACCGAGAGGAAGAGGTAATTTATATTGCGTTTCCCACCACTCCCCTAAATCCATTATTTTTTTTAGACCCTTGTTCATATATGTAAAGCGAGTTTCATGTATTATCAATCCTGCATCTACTTCTTTTGACAATATCGCTTTTTCTATATCCGAAAACAGGTATTCCTTTTTATCTTTTACTTCAGGAAAAGCAATGGATAATAGTAAATTTGCAGTAGTATTGACACCGGGAATTGCAATCTTTTTATTTTTTAATTCACCTATTGCAAACTGTTGCAAGGCAATAACTAACGGTCCGTTATTCTTTCCCAATGCACTACCATGATTACTCAACACATATCGCTGTGACACCTTACCATAAGCATTAAAACTTATTTTGGTAATATCTATTTCGTTGGCAATAGCCATATTATTTAACTCCTCTACATCCTTTATTATAAAATCAAAATCAAATCCGAGTGTATCTATTTTATTATTTACCAGTGCATAAAAAATAAATGTATCATTAGGACAAGATGAAAAACCAAAACGAAGTTTCTTTTTCATAAATTAATCTTTTTTATGATATAATCATTTAATTCTTTTATTGCTTCCTCTATATGCCATTTCTTAGAATTTACATAATTTGAAATAGTCCTTATAGAAGAATATTTTTGACCAAATTGTTTGCACACATACGAAAAAGCAGCACCCTCCATAGTCTCTACATCCGGTTTGTAATTTTTCATGGGATTTTTATTAAACCCAACAATAGATGTTGTAATTCCTTTTGCAGAAGGTAAATCAGAAAAATGCTTTTCATTTACTATTATTCCTGACAAAAACGGATGTATATTTTCATCCCAATAACCGGCATTAAACATAGAAAAGAAACTGTCTTTTGTCAATTTTCCTGCCGAGACAATGGTGTCGGAAATAACTTCTACAGTTTCCAGAGGTTTAAAAGTCCCAATACTTCCTGCAATACCAATATTTATAACCATCTCATATTTATTATTGGTCAAATGCTTAGTAAGGTAATAAGAAGTTGGCAATATGCCTATACCCGTTATTAAAATATCGGTATTCGCCGAATAATTTATAATATTCATATCATGTTTTGAGTGGAAGATATGCTTAACTTCTGCAAAAGTAGCAGATACCAGCAATAATTTTTTCATTCCGTTTTATCTCCGTTTTCTATTTCTTTGAATTCAAAATGTACTGGTTCTACAGTATACCCTTTTTTACGAAGTAATGCTATTACTCCATGTTCCCCAGCAAGATGTGCTGCCCCAATTGCATTAAACACACTTTGTTTTTTTATAAATTTTGATATTCTTTTTGCCATCACTTTGTTTCGTTTTATCAAAAAAGCCTCTTCAAAATTCTGCGGCAACGTTGTGTCTCTCAGCAGTTTATAAAGCTTTTTCAAATCCTGTGAACGGTAAGCAGACACCAAATCTTCAAAATTTTGACTTGTTGTATCTTCCACAGACTGCATAAGCATTTTGGCTTGATCTTTTAAAGAAATTTTATTGACAGCCGCAAGTTGTTCTTTTAGTTTTTCTATACCATACACTTTCAAATTGTGTTTTTTGGCATATTTGAAAAAGTATAAATCAAGTGCTTCCGCTTCATCTTTTGGCATATCAAGTTGCATTATCTGCGATTGTATAAAAAAAGGTTTTACCTTATTAAATAACATCACACTTGAACCTGTTTTCTCCCGCAAATATTTATCTAATTTATCATATTCTTCTTGTGTAAGCAGCTCTTTTATCGTATGTTTTTTCATTAAAGTTAATTTTTTCATCTTTTGTGGATCAATTTTTTCCGGATTTAATTCCATAGCATAAGCATCACAACTTTTAAGAGTATTTAACACAGTGTCGTCAAAAGCAAAAACCCTTTTATCCTGAATATGTATTGTTCCATACAGATATGAAGGCTTTTTAAGTCCTTTACCAGTTATTTTCCAAAGCAGACTTTGTGCATTCATTATTGTAGAAATAGATGTAAATATTGTTGCCAATAATAAAAAAGCATATTTTTTCATTTTTTTATTTTTTAATTTGATTTCAATACAATATTTTTTTCAAAATTCACTAATATTTCTTTCCATTTTTTAGGAATAGGAATAGATGTTTGTGCCACATAATCATATACAACCAGTATTGATTTTGCAAATGCTATTTCTTTTATATTCCCCTCACTATCTTTTTTCTGGATTCTTTGGTACATCTCTATACTTTTGTTTCCTATTTTAGATATATGCGCACACACTTCTATTTCATCATTAATGAATATAGGTTCAAAATAATCTATTTCCATTCTAACAATTACCACTCCTGTTTTTTGCCAATCTATATTTTCTCCCATTACCTCTTTAAAATACACCATACGGGAATAGTTCAGATATTCAAAATATATGGAATTATTAACATGACCTGCAATATCAATATCATTAAAACGGATTTGTATTTGAGTACAATGATGAAACTTTATTCTTTGTTCGTTATGTGAAATTTTACTACTCATAGTTTTATAATTTTACCAATACAAATAAACTGATTTTTTTAAGACAATATTTTACAATATGAAGAAAAAGTAATAATAATTACATTAATTTCCATGTGAACTACCTCTACCCTATCATTTCTAAAAGTACATAAATATGAATAAAAAATGTATTACCTTTGTTTGTCTTTTCAAAAAAAGTATAATTATGGTAGGACCTCAAGAAAAAATAAAAGTAGCTGTATCTCATGGAGACATCAATGGAATAAGTTATGAAGTGATAATAAAAACTTTTGCAGATAATAGCATAACTGAAATTTGTACGCCAATAATTTATGGTTCTGCAAAAGTAGCTGCATATCATAGAAAAAATATAAAATTACAAAATTTCAGTTTCAATCAAGTTTTATCTGTGGATAGAATAAATCACAAACGCCCCAACTTGGTAAATTGCATAGACGGAGAAACAAAAGTAGAACTTGGTAAAAGCACGGAAATAGCAGGTATTGCCGCAATAAAATCTTTGGAATGTGCTCTTACTGATATTTTGGAAGGAAAAGCAGATGTGCTTGTAACAGCACCAATAAATAAACATAGCTTATATTCCGATAAATTTCCCTTTAAAGGACACACCGACTTTCTAAAAAGTTATTTCAATGTAAAAAATGTTTTAATGTTTATGATTAGTCCTTATGTAAAAATAGGATTAGTTACGGAACATATACCGTTAAAAAACGTAGCAGACAAAATTGATAGCAAACTTGTTTACAATAAAATAAAATTAATGTATGATAGCCTTCGCATAGATTTCAATATTAGCAATCCTAAAATAGCCGTATTGGGACTTAATCCTCATGCAGGAGACCAAGGCATAATCGGAGATGAAGAAAAGTACATTATAGAACCTGCAATAAAACAAGCATTTGGAGAAGGCATAAAAGCATTTGGTCCATATCCTGCTGATGGCTTTTTTGGAGCAGGACATTATAAAGAGTTTGACGCAACTCTTGCTATGTATCATGACCAAGGACTTGTTCCTTTTAAAACATTGAGTTTTGGCGAAGGCGTAAACTATACTGCAGGATTACCTATTGTTCGCACTTCTCCCGATCATGGAGTCGGTTATGATATAGTAGGAGACAACAAATCTAATCATACATCATTTAGAAATGCCGTATATTTGGCAATTGATATTTTCAGAAATAGAAAATTAAACTTTGAGCTCAAAAAAAATGCACTGAAAGAAGAAAAAGAAGAAAATAAATAAATTGTTAATAACTAAACTATTATTTACAAAAATAATATTACCTTTGCAAACCTAAATTTTTATAAGTTATAAAAAAATTAAATTATGCCAACAAAAATCAGATTAGCAAGAAGAGGTAAAAAAGGGTATGCCTTCTACCACATAGTGGTAGCAGATAGTCGGGCGCCACGGGATGGCCGTTTTATCGAAAAAATTGGCTATTACAATCCTAACACAAACCCTGCAACAATTGAATTAGACTTTGACAAAGCATTAGATTGGTTGCAAAAAGGTGCTCAACCAACAGAAACAGCAAGAGCAATACTTTCTTACAAAGGTGTGCTTATGAAAAAACACCTTTTGGACGGAGTAAAAAAAGGAGCTTTTGACGAAACAGAAGCAGAAAGACGCTTCAAAGCTTGGTATGAAGAAAAAATGAAAAAAATAGAAGCTAAAAAAGATAGCATCAAGCGAACAAAAGACGAAGCAAAAAGAAAACAACTGGAAGCAGAACGCAAAATAAAAGAAGCAAGAGCTCAAGAACTGGCTAAAAAATATGCAGACGAAGCTGCAGCAGAAAAAGAAGCCAATCAAGAAGATAATCAACAAGAAGAAAATCAAACCGAAGAATAAAAGAATGAATTTACTTTTATGCCTATAAAAAAAGAAAATGATAAAACTTATATCGAAATAGGTTATATAAAAAAATTACATGGCATAAAAGGAGAATTAGAACTTGTAATAGGAGACGACGAATTAACTGATTTAATTGATAAAAAGGGATGGGTCTTTCTGGAAATAAACGGAGAACTCATCCCTTTTCAAATTAATAATTTTTATAACAAAGGGCTCACCTCCATAATATTAGACCTTAAAGACATTTATAATCTAAATCAAGCCAAACGACTTGTAAAAAAATCAGTACTTGTAGAAGTCTCTTCAGAAGAATTAGAGGAATATCTACCTAAAGATATTTATTTTGAACAATTTATTGGCTACACAGGACAACTTTTGCAAAACAAACAAACATTTGGCACTTTGGAAGAAATTACAGATTCGCCAATAAATCCCCTGTTAGTATTCAAATTAAATGAAAAAACCGTATCCATTCCTATTTTTAGTGATTTCATAAAGGAAATAGACACGACAAACAAAATCATTTATTTAGACTTACCTGCCGGATATTTAGATGTTTTTTAAAACATATAAAACATTTGCCTATCACTTAACAATATCCATTTCGTCTATTAGGCGTTTGTCATTTGCAAATTTATCTACAATCAACAAAAAATAGCGTATATCCAAAATAATATTCCTGCATATTGAAGGGTCATAATACAAATCACTCATCGTCCCCTCCCAGTTTCTATCAAAGTTTACACCTATAAGTCTTCCATAAGCATCTAACACAGGACTGCCCGAATTGCCACCCGTAGTATGATTGGTAGCAATAAAGCACACATGCATAGTTCCGTCACTATCTGCATATTGTCCGTAATCTTTGTTATGATAAATTTCTTTTAATTTTTCAGGCACTTTATAATCGTATATCGCCGTATCTTCTTTTTCTATTATACCTTTCAATGTTGTATAATAATTATATTCTACCGCATCAGCAGGTTTATAACCTTTTACCTGCCCAAAAGCCAATCGCATTGTAAAATTAGCATCAGGATAAAAATGTTTATCCTTTTCAAAATCCATTTGAGCTTTTATATAAATCCTATTCAAAGAATCCAATTGATTTCTTACTTTTATATAATCGGTTATAGCCATATTATATCTTTGTGTAATATCAATGTATATATTGTATAACACATCTTTATCAGGCTTGAATTTGCCGGACTTTATATATTTTATCAACTTCACCGTATCCGTAAGCAATGAATGAGAAAAAACATAATTACTATATTTACTATAATCACTTTTATATTTCTTTTTTATCGTCTGAAAAAAATACGGCTTATATTCTTGTGGTAAGTTTTCATCTGCCTCTTTCAGCATTTTAGTAAAAATATCTTTATCCACAGGTAGATACAAATTTTTGTAAATCCCCCTAACTAATTTTACTAATCTATCTTGTTTAAGAGTCGGATTGCGATACAAGTTTCTACACAAGTTCATAAGGTCTGGACGTTCAAGTCCTTCATAAAAATATGTAAGAGCTAAATCAGATGGATATATTTTATTGTACAATTGCTCGTATTTATCAAATATATTTGACAGATTTGCTCTATGATTTGTTTTTGTCCATTCCAAAAATCTCTTTTCGAAGTTTTTCTTTTTTTCTATCGCATTAGTTCTTTTTAACCCATTGTTTTCCCCTATCCACTTTTTCCAATAATTTGCTATTCGGGCATATTTAGCAGAATATTGTAATTTTATTCTGTGTGAAGTTTTCATATAATTATCATAAATATCCAATATTTCACGACGAAGCTTTATCCCGTGATTATTGATTTTCACCTTGTGTAATAATGCCACAGAAGGCAAATATTCCGATGTGCGTCCCGGATACCCCAATACCATTGTGAAATCACCTTCTTTGTATCCTTTTAAGGAAATTTGCAAATGTCTTTTAGGGAAATATGGTTTGTTATTTTCGTTATATTTTGCTGCTTCATTATTTTTTCCAGCATAAATCCTAAAAATAGAGAAATCTCCTGTATGACGGGGCCACATCCAATTATCAGTATCTCCACCAAACTTACCAATAGCAGAAGGTGGTGCTCCTACCAAACGAATATCTTTAAACACATTGTAAATAAACAAAAAATATTGATTGCCATAAAAAAACGGTTTTATTACAATTTTGCTATTTTTGAAATCTCTTTGAAACTTATCTGTAAGAGCCTCTATATTACGCTGTATGATATCTTTCCGTCTGGCTTCGCTCATTCGTGGAGAAGTGTGATCAAGAACATCTTCTGTTACATCAATTATCCTGTCAAGAAATGTTACGGTCAAACCCTTTATTGGCAACTCTTCTTTCAAAGACATTGCCCAGAAACCATTTGTAAGATAATCATGCTCTACCGTACTTACTGATTGTATTGCCGAATACCCACAATGGTGGTTGGTAAGCACAAGTCCTTTATCCGAAATTATTTCACCGGTACAGCCACGCCCAAATATTACCACAGCATCTTTAATACTACTATGGTTTATATTGTATATATCTTGTGCCGATAGCTTGAAGCCTTTTTGCTTCATTTGTTCCAAAGTGTAACCTGATAAAGTACTTATAAGCCACATACCTTCATCAGCTAATACATGAAAAGCTACCAACAATAACGAAAAAATGGTGATTATTCTATTTTTCATATTTTATATTTTTGTGATTTGCAAACTGTCATATTCCTCTAATACTTGGTAAATTTTATGTGTTGGCAATCCCATCACCGTATAAAATGATCCGTCTATTTTTTCTATACCAACATATCCTATCCATTCTTGTATTCCGTAAGCTCCCGCTTTATCCAAAGGACTGTATTTATCTACATACCATTGAATTGTATCTTCCGAAAGTTTTGAAAACTTTACAAGTGCTGTATCTACTATTATTCTATTAAAATCCTTCGTAGTTATGTAAACAGCACTTACTACTTTGTGTGTATTGTTAGAAAGAATTTGTAAAAACTCTATTGCCTGCTTGTTAGACAACGGTTTGCCAAGTATTCGGCTATTTGCAAATACTAGTGTATCGGCTGTAATTATTATGTGTTGCTGTAAATGAGGATATTGTTCCAATAACGATGTTGCCTTATCTTTTGCAATTTGTTTTGAAATCTCTTCAGGTGATATAATTTGTGGAATAGTTTCAGTAAAATTGTAAGATACTGTTTCCAAAATTATTCCTGTATCTTTTAATATTTCTTCTAACAAATGTTTTCTTCGTGGTGATTGTGATGCAAGTATTATCTTTTTATTTATATGGCTAAAAAGCTTCATAATTTAAATCTGGATATAAATAATAAAGGAATAACCAAGTCCTGCAACCATTGCTATTTTAAGTAATGTTGATATTAATCTATAATCTTTTGTGTGTTTTGCCAATACTGTTTTAATTATGGAAGCAACAAACCACGGAGTAATTGCAAAAAGTAAATAATACAAAGAATAATCATCTTGTAAAAAAGTAAAATATAAGTAATAAAGACTTACTATTTCTACAATCAATAAAACAAGAATCATATATTTTGACACATTTATGCCAGCCCAAACAGGAAAAGTCTTTTTTTCTACTTTTTTATCACCTTCTATATCTATTATGTCTTTCACTATCTCCCTGATAAAATTTGTAAAAAAAGCATAACCTGCAAAAAATAATACAAAATAAAATATAGGCATGAAGTTTATTTCTCCTTTTTGCAGAGAAGCAGAATAAGTTTCTTTGAATTTTATCATCTCAAACAACACCACAAGCAATGGGACTAAACCTGTCATTATAGCAACAAATAAATTACCAACTAGAGGCATAGCTTTGTATGTAGTAGAATAAAACCACAATAAACCGGCAATAAGCATAAACAGAGTAGCAAAATTAAAGTTCTGTAATCTTATGCCAAACCAAATAGCACTTGCAAAACCTAATACCGTAAGCACTATATAATATATCATTGCTTGCTTAGGCTCAAGAGTATTACCTATCACTGTCTTATGACAAGGTCTGTTTATCAAGTCAGATTGTATGTCGTGATAATCGTTTATTACATATCCTCCTGCAGCAATTAAGATAGTAGTAACTACAAGTAAAACAAAATCAAAATCAGTAAGTTGTAATACCAAATTACTATAATCATAAAACGGCTTAATTACAAGATAACGCATAGCAAACATAGTAAGTGCTATAATCAATAAGTTAAGAGGACGAATAATTTTTAGATAACCTTTTAGCATAAAATATTATTGTTTTTGAGAAAAAGTAATGAGACAAATATATGAATAAAGTTCATTCACTTAGAAAATTTGAGCCTTTTAATATTCTTCAAAAGAATTGTTTCTGCTTCTATTACGTTGCTTAGGTCTAAATCCAGGATTAAAGAAATCATCTTCATCAGGATCTCCTGTTTTATATTTATGAGGATTTTTTTCTATATCTTCTATATCTTTTTTTAGTTGTTCAGCAAGTTTATCTTCACTTACAAGTTTCCCGTTATCATAGGTCAATGAACGTTCTATTTTTCCTGTTTCGTCATAAAAAACCCATTTCCCATCTTTTAAATCATTTCTGTAATAACCCTTCAATTTAATTTTTCCATCTGGATAATACGCAACCACATCTCCGTCAAAAGCACCATTTTTATAGTTCATCTCCAACTTTATTTTTCCATCAGGAAAGTACTGGGTCATTTTACCATTTCTTTTCCCGTTCAAGTAAAAAACCCTTTCGGCAACTCCTCCTTCGTGATAATATGTTATTTGCTCTCCATTTTTTATTCCTTTATCAAAATTTATTGTTTGCAACAATACTCCTTTGGTATTATATACCTTCCATAGTCCTTGTTTTTGTTTCACATTTACCAATCTTCCTTTTGCCAACAACTTACCATCATCCCAATAATATGTAGCATCTCCATTGCCTTTGCCTTCCATATCATAAAATATATGAGCAAAAAGTTGTCCGTTTTTATAATATCTTTTAAATTCTCCTACTGGAATATTATTTTTGAAATGTGCTTGATACTTTATTTTTCCATTTGGATATTTTTTTTCCCAATATCCTTGTCTCATTCCATTTATATCAATGTAATTTTTTAGAGTATCTCCCTGTTGTCCAACATTTTGAGAATACAAATTAAATGAAGAAGTGACAATAATTATTAAAAGAAAAATATATTTTATTATTTTCATTTACTATTATTTTTTCAGCATAAAAATACAAATTTTTGAATAACATAACCCTCAATAAATAAAACGGAAATTTACAGAAAAAATTACATGAGACAATAAGCAATTAATGAACCAGCTATCTACTTTACCTGTACATTTAGCATTAATCTATCTTCTATATAAGCTTCCAACAAATCACCTTTTACAATTGGTCCAACACCAGAAGGTGTACCTGTATATATTAAATCTCCTGTGCGTAAAGTTATGTATTTAGACACATAGGCAATAATGCTGTCAAAAGAAAAAATCATATCCTTTGTATTTCCTTGCTGTACCACATTACCGTTTTTGTGTAGAGAAAAATTTATCCCATTATTTATATCAAACTGCTCTTTTGGTAAGAACTGCATACTTATAGGAGCAGAATAATCAAATGCTTTTGCTTTTTCCCATGGCAATCCGGATTGCTTCAACTTTTGTTGCAATTGTCTTGCCGTAAAATCTATTCCTATACCTATTTCATTATAGTAACGGTATGCAAATTTTTCTGCAATAGATTTTCCAGCTTTGGATATTCGTAATACTAATTCTACTTCATAATGTATCTCTCCAAGAAAATCGTCAGGTGGGATAAAAAAAGGAGCATTGTTTCTAAGTAAAGCCGTATCCGGTTTTAAGAAGAAAACGGGTTCATCAGGAATATTATTATTTAACTCTTTAGCATGGTCTATATAATTACGTCCTATGCAGATTATTTTCATATTCAAGCTTTTTGCTAATTTGTAAAAGCAAAGGTATTGTTTTTTGTTGAATAAATATTAACTTTATACCTCATCATAAAATAAAAAACTACATGCTTAAAACTATACAAGAAACAATATCTAATATAGATATTTCTAACATCTACATTCATAGAAAAAATATATTAGATGAGTTAGCATTATATATTACAGATAAACTAAGTAAAAAAGAAAAAGTAAGATTAAATTTTATATGTACCCACAATTCCAGAAGAAGCATATTATCTCAAGTTTGGGGACATACATTTGCACAATATTTTCACTTAAAAGATATATATTGCTATTCAGGAGGCACAGAATCAACTACAGTACCTAACAATACATTAAAGATTTTAGAAAAATTAGGCTTCTTAGTTTTACCTATAAAAGAAGACATTTTTGCCGTTAAATACAATAAAAATGGAACTCCTGTAATCATATTTTCAAAAACATACAACAACAAATTTAATCCAACAGATAACTTTATTGCTATAATGACTTGTGAAGATGCAGACAAAGCATGTCCCGTAGTATATGGTGCAGAAAGAAGATTTTCATTACCCTACAAAGACCCTAAACAATTTGATACTCTACCCAATGTTTTAGAAAAATATCAGAAAATTTCCATCCAAATAGCAACAGAAATATTTTATTTATTTAGTAAAATAAAAGAGGCTAATACCCCGTAGTCCTCGGACTAAAATAACTTATTTTAGAATAAACATAAATCAATAATGGCTAAAATCAAAATCAGCATATAATATTCTCATTTTTGGCTTGACCCAAAAGTAATAAAAGATCAAGACTGCAAATAAATTCCTTGTTTTTGATAATGTTTCGCTACGCAGGATAAAAGAACTCGCACCTTTTACAAGGTGCTCAAACAGCTTTTATCCTTATTGCTCCGCTCAACATAAAAACTTACGGAATTTATTTGAGGTCAGAAACGCTTGATGTATGCACCGTGCAAAAATAGAGTTTGTGCCTCACGGTTTTTTTGGGGTACCCGCCCAACGAAATTTCCGTTAAGAAAACTTTTCTGTTTGAACATGTAGCCGTAAGGCGGAATGTGAGTTTTAAAGTT
>CAYQWX010000023.1:0-25159 GCA_964421355.1 uncultured Bacteroidales bacterium | reverse complement strand
TCACTCATAAAACGCAATATGTGGTAGAACCTTCAAAATACATGTATTTGTTCTCAGGATTGAAATTTATAGGGTATTGGTAAACAAAAGTCTATTATAAATTCAATTAGTAAATGCAACAATTAAGTTATTTTAATTAGTATTTATTTGGGGTTATAAAAGTTCTCTTTGCGAAATGAAGCGTAGCGAAATGGAGCAAAGAGAACCGAGGAAAGCAAACTTTAGTTTTCCATACTCTGTAGTAAATGCTAACTTTGTTTAACTAAAAATAATATTAAAATGAAGCATTTAACTAGAGAACAAAGGTGTCAGATAAAAGCATACCTTGACTGCAATAAGACAATAAGTTTTATTGCACAAGCTTTGAATGTAAGTAAGTCGCCCAATCATAGCAAAGGCTTTTAATGCAACTGTTTACTTTACTCATCCATATAGTTCTTGGGAAAAAGGACAAATTGAATATTGTAATAAATTGTTAAAACAATACATTCCTTAAAAGTCAATTGTAGATGGACAAAAAACATAGAATCTCAATGAAATACAGATGAAAATAAATAGAAGACCTAGAAAAAACTTAGGTTTTCAAAAACCTTATAAATTTATAAATTTGTAAACGGAAATGTGGCATTTGATAGTTGAATCTACCAATTGAATAATTAAGCAATTTTTGCTCCTTAACTGTTCTATTTATTGTATTTTTGTAAAAATTAAAATTGAAGATATGAGAGCTATTATTTTATTTTTCATTGCCCAATTATCAGTGCTATTAAGTGGATATTCTCAGTCTAAGGTGGATACTTACAAAATGGAAGCGGATGGATATTTTACTTCTTTTAATTATTACAACGGCAATTTAATTTTTACTGATAATTATGCTAATAGACTGTATTTGTTGGACAAAACTACTCATAAGTTAATGATTTTGTCGGAAGCTCCCGGGTGTGGAAGGTATTATAAGAAAAGAGGTAATAAGTTATTTTTTAAGTGGATTGATAAAAATACTTTGCAACAAGCTCCTGCTACATTAGATTTGAATACAGGTAAAGTTTCTTTTCTGCATGCTCCTGCAGCATTGTGTGGTCAGCCGGATGTGGATAATAATGGGCAGATAATATATTCTATTGGTAATGTATTACACTGTGTAAATGCAAATGGTACTGAAAAAACTTTTGATTTGGGATATTATTCTAATTGGGTAAGTTTAGCTCCCGATGGTAATTATTTGGCATTTACTTCTAATAATGATGACGAACTTGCAATATTGGATATGCATACAGGGGTGAAAAATGTTTTTACTCCCAAGGGATGTGTTTATCCTGTGTGGTCTCCCGATAGTAAAAAAATATTGTATAATTCACTTAACGGGTATTTATTTGTTTATGATTTGGAAACAGGGAATACTTATTCATTGGGGAAAGGAGGGAAACCCCAGTGGATTGATAATGACTATTTTGTTTATCAGCATAATGTTGATAGTAATCTCACTTTTTACGGCTCTGATTTATTTCTGGCAAAATATGATGCTTCAATGGTGAAAAATTTAACAAATACTTCAAGTCGTTTTGAAATGTCTCCATTTTATTATCAGGGGAAATTATATTATTCTGCTTATAATGACAGGAAGATATTTGTAGCGGCTTTAGTGTCAGATAGTTTAGCTAATGAACAAGTGGTGTGGAATTATTCTGCTAAAACACAAGTGTATAAAACATTTTCTTTGAAATCATCATCTAACAAGTCAATTGTTCATATACCTAATGTTCCTTATGTGCATCAGCGTTATGATACTCCAAGTTGGCATAATGGTTCGGGTTCATGTGCTCCTACTACTTCTATAATGGCAATAGCTTTTTATAATAGGTTGCCTAAGTGGCCTACGGTAGTAGATCATGGATATTCGTTTGACCCTCATACAAGTTATTACGGATCTTATGTTGCAGACAAATACCATTTTAATGAAATTTATTATGATACCTATGAAGATGCTTATGGAACGGATGCTTGGGGAGGATATGGATATATGTGGAATGGAAACAATTCTCCGAGTAGTACAATGCGACAATATATTGAAAATCATAAAATTGTGTCAAATCAGTTATGGACAAGTTCTTGTACATTTTCCAATACTACTACTGAAATAGACAATGGTTATGTGCATCCTATTTGTGCATACATAACAAGTTCGGGACACTTGATTTTAGCAAGAGGATATGTAGTAGGGCAACATACATTGATATTTAATGACCCTGCAGGAAATAAAAATACTGCACCGTATTTTAATTATTATGGCACGGATGCTTATTATGATTGGCCGGGATATAATAACGGTTATGAAAATTTAGATCCTGACGGTAGCCATGGAGGTGTTGCTTGGACAGTAAAAGCAGAAAGTTCTCAACCTGTTTATAATGACACAATTATAGATAATAATTACTATGAGCATGGTTTCTATATGAATAATTCACAGAATGGTGCCCACATGAGATTTTTTAGAGATTATAATGGGGGATATAACGGTCATTGTTGGTACACACTTACTATGGCAGATGCTTCTGATGTGTGTTATGTTACATGGACACCTAATTTGCCGCAAACAGGTGTATATGAAGTATCTGTATATATTCCTGATAATCATGCAAATGCAACTAATGCTATGTATCATGTTCATTATGATAATGGTGAAAGTGTAGTTCATATAGATCAATCTGCATACTCTGATCAATGGGTTTCTCTTGGGACCTTTCATTTTTCTCAAGGACAAAATGGATATGTTTATTTAGGAGATTCTACGGGAACAGATTATAATGATATAGCTTTTGATGCTGTAAAGTGGGAAAAAATGCCTGTTGGTTTAGATTTTCAAGTAACAAATGTTTCTTGTAATGGTGGTAATGACGGAAGTATAACTGTTACTCCAACAGATGGAACACCACCTTTTGTATATGCTTGGAATACCAATCCTTCTCAAACTACACAAACTGCAACAGGTCTGTCTGCCGGAACTTATGAAGTAACTGTTACTGACAATGATGGGAATACCTATGTTGGATCGGCAACCGTAACGGAACCAACTCCTATACAGAATACTATATCTGTTTCAAATCCTTCTGTGTCAGGAGCTTCGGATGGTAGTATTACATTAAATACTTCAGGAGGTACACCTCCTTATAGTTATATATGGCAACCTAATGTTTCTACTACCAATAGTGCTTCAGGATTGCAAGAAGGAACATATATTATTACAACTACCGATGCAAATAATTGCACCCATATAGATACAGTAGAACTTGTTGCAGGTGGTTGTCCCGTACCTACAAATTTAATTGTAAATAATGTTTCCGTATCTACTGCAAATATTAGTTGGTCGGGGGCTTCTTCCGACGGCTATGTAGTTGGAATAGCAGAGCAAGGCACAAATAATTGGACATATTATTATGTAAATGATGTTCAATATACTTTTACAGGATTGGCGGCAAATACTCATTACGATTGTTCGGTAGCGTCTGTATGTGGAAACGATACAACAAGTTTTATTTTTAGTGATTTTATTACTCAAAATATTTCAAATCAAACAATTACTACTTGTAGCGGTGTGTTTACTGATGATGGTGGAGATAATGCCAATTATTCTGATGGTCTTGATTATACTGTAACTATTACACCTAATAATGCTACTCAAATAAGCATCACTTTCCATTATGCCGATATAGAGGCAAATTATGACACTCTTTATATTTATGATGGTAATAGTGTTTCTGCTCCTTTGTTAAAATATATTTCGGGAACAACAGGATTTTTTACTGTGGTATCATCGGGAGGAGCTTTAACTTTTCGTTTTGTTTCAGATGGTGCAACAAACAAAGCTGGTTGGTATGCTACATGGGTTAGTTATGGTGGAGATTGTGACTCAATTCCGTTATCATCAAGTGATTCTTCCGATGTGTGGAGGACTGGTGATTATACCCAAACATTTACTGATGTAGCAAATACTCCGTTAGGATTTAAACAAAAGTTTTATGATGTTATATATTATGAAAATAATAGATGGGTAGGAAATGGGGGTAATGGATTTTTTAATGATAATTTTGAGCAAAATACAATAGATAATACTCTATGGACAATAGTTTCAGGTAGTTGGAATATAGAATCAGCTCACCTTGTGCAAATAGACGAAACATTATCAAATGAAAATATTTATGCTAATGTGGAACAGGATAACTCCCATAGTTATCTATATCATTGGTATATGGCTATGACAGGAACGGGGACTAATAGACGTGCAGGAATTTATATTTTTGCAAGTGACGGGGGCTCCGATAGTAGGGGTAATTCTTACATGATATGGTTTAGGTTAGATAATGATTTGGTCCAAATATATAAAGTTCATGACGATAATACTTATGATTTGGTAACTAATGACCCGTATGATTTTGCTGACGGAGCATGGTATGATTATAAGGTGTTTTTTGATCCTCAATCCGGTGAACTATCTGTATATATAAACGGTATAAAAGTATCAAGTTGGATTGATCCGTCTCCTTATCAAGCAGGTCATTATATTTCATTGAGGACAGGTAATGCAAAAGTGTATTACGATGATATAAAGGTTTATAAATCAAGAGGTAATAGTGCTTTGGTTACAGTGGGAGACAATGTAAATAAAGATATACAAGTTCAAAGTATTGGAGGTCAGCCTGTAGCTCGTGTTAAAACAATGGTTATAAATGCAATGGAACATATTTCCGATTTATCAGGAAATGAGTTAAAGATAGACTGGACTCCTCCTCAACCTGTAAGTTATGTATATGACGGAACTGGTGCAGATATAGATACCACTTTTGACCCTCATAATATTTCTGCAAATTGGAGTTCTTCGGCAGATACAAATTCGGATATTTCAAATTATTGGTTTGCAATAGGTACTTCTCCCGAAGGAACGGATGTGCAAGATTGGTTGTCGGTAGGCACGGATACATTTGTTACGGCTTCGGGATTTGTTGCATTACAAAATAATGTAACTTATTATGTAACAGTAAAGGCACAAAATGGTGCAGGATTATATTCTACTCCTCAAAGTAGTGATGGACAGATAGCCAAATTAGATCCTGTGTTGGCTTTTGAGGCGGACAGGACAGAAGTGTGTGTGGGCGATACAGTGCATTTTTACAATAACACTTTGTATGCCGATAGTTATACATGGCTTTTCCAAGGAGGTAATCCTTCTTCTTCCAATCTGGAAAATCCTTATGTGGTATATACCCAACCGGGTGATTATGATGTAACTCTTATTGCATATAATTCTTCGGGAACTAATTTTGCTCTTACTCATAATGCTTATATACATGTGGTGGCTGCTCCTCAAGCTATGTTTACTGCATCACCACAAAATTTAACTTTGCCCGATACTTTGGTAGTTTTTAATAATAATTCAATAAATGCAGATAGTTATCTGTGGGATTTTGGCGACGGTTCTATTTCTACAGAAACTAATCCATGGCATTCATATCATCAAGTTGGTGATTATCATGTAGTATTACATGCACAAAATCAAGTATGTGGAGAAAGTCTTGCATCTATTGATATTTCTGTAATAAACGATGTGAATGAAATAAACACTCAGTCGTTTATTTCAGTTTATCCGAATCCTACACATTCTTATCTGAAACTTAATGCAAGTAGTAATGTGATGAATAATATTAAAAAGATAGAAATTGTTTCTACTGATGGGAAAACATATATGAGTTTTGATAAGTGGATTGAAAAACCGATAGATATAAGTGTATTGCCGAAAGGGACTTATTTTGTGAAAGTTGTAAATAAAAATAAGCAAACAATAGTGAAAAAGTTTGTAAAGAAATAATTTTTTAGAAAGGAAACTTATATATAAACCTTGCCCTTTCATAAAGAGCAAGGTTTTTTATTTTTTATCTTTTGATGTTCTTATTTTTCTTTTATGGAATATGCGTTTATACCATGGGTCGGGAGGTTTGTTTTTCAATATTCGTTTAGTTTTTTTCAAATGTTTTTTCATTCTTTTATATACTACTTTGCCTCCGCTTTGTTCTACATCTTTGTCTTTGTTATAATGTTTCCAATACTTTTTTTTAGCTTTTTGATATTCTTTTTCCGCTTTTCTTTTTTTCTTATCGTCTTTTTTCTTTGCTTTTCTTGCGGCTTTTGCTGCTTTATCCGGATGGAATATTTTTATTATAGATATAAGGTGTGTTCTTTTTTTGGGAGGGTGTTCATCTATAGAATATTTTGTTCCTTGTGAATAAGAAATAGTTGTTAGTAAAACTAAAAATGTATATATGAAGAATTTCTTAAAATTTTTCTGTTTCATGTAACTTAAAATTAATTGTTATATTTGTATCTTGTATAAAACTATGCAAAGATAAAAATAAAAACTTAGTTAATTTTTGGAATTTCTCATATAAGTTAAATCATTTGTTATGTTATCAAAAATGTTTTTCAATAAACGCTTTTTTTTGTTTCTGGTGGTTGCTTATTTTATTGTAGGTTGTCACAAGGATAATAACGGAAGAATACCTGAAGTTTATGTAGATTTTTATGTAAATATTAATGACCCACAATTTTTTAACCTCCAGTCCGTTGGTAATTATGTTTATGTAAAAGGAGGAGTGGCAGGTATCGTGATTTATCGTCAAAGTGTTGCTGCTTTTGTAGCTTTTGACCGTTGTTGTAGTTATAAACCAGATGATAGATGTCAAGTAGAAATAGATACTACTACCAATCAGAAGTTAGTATGTCCTCATTGTCATTCCGAATTTTCATTAAATGATGGTAGTGTGTTAAAATCTCCTGCAACTTTACCATTAAAACAGTATAAGGCAGATTTTGACGGCGAAAAGGTGCATGTGTATAATCCTTATTAAAGAAGAATTACGATGAATAAAAATAGAAATTGTGTGATGATTACTATTGGGATATGGTTTTTATTATTGTTTCCTTTGTTTGTATCTTATGCTCAGATACCTGTTTATACTTGGAGAGATCATCTTTCTTATGCAAATTCAAAAGGAATAGCATTCTTGGGTGATAAAATATATGTTGCTACAGATAATGGCATAGTTATTACGGATAAATATTTTGGATATGTTAAAAAAATATCAAAGGTGACAGGCTTATCAGATGTAGATGTTAGTACCATTGGATATTCACCTCGTGCAGTAATTATTGGTTATGAAGATGGTAATATAGACATCATTTATAAAGATGGTTCTATTTATAATATTCCGGATATTAAATTAAGACAAATGTATGGGAGCAAAAGAATAAATAAAATATATACTGCCGGGAATATTGCTTATTTAGGTTGTGGTTTTGGAGTGGTGAAATTAGATGTTGAAAAAAGAATAGTTTTAGAGACATATTATATGGGAGATAATGCTTCCTTTCTTGATGTTCGTGATGTTGTATTACATAATGATACTTTATTTGTAGCTACCTCAAAAGGAATATTTATTGGAGATACAAGGCAAAATTTGTTGGATTATAGGCAGTGGAAAAGACTGTCTTATAACTTCCCATATTCTCAAAAATTTAAATCTTTAGATGTTAAGTATAATAAAGTGTATGCAGCAACAGATAAAATAGATGTTTTTAATAATTATAATCTGTTGTGTAAATTTTCGTTGGACAGTTCTTTTGTAATTTATGATACAGTCAAATATCACAATATTTATGGTTTTGTGAGTGGAATAAGCAATGTCGGTGTAATACATGACACCTTAGTTACCTTTTTGGATTCTCTTGATAATGAAGACTTGTATTGGTCTTATGAAGGTGAAAATTACAATAGAGGTATCTCTTCTAACTTTATGGAATACCATGATGGTTATTTTTGGTTTAATGATAAGTGGTGTTTTTTGGTAAGGACTAATAGAGAAAAACATACCTATAAAATATTGTGGATGTCTACTCCTGATTTCAATGCAGCGTTTGATTTAAAAGTGTATGATGATAAAATGTTTGTGACAAAAGGCGGATATCAGCCTTCTACTTTAAACAAATGGAATACTTTTGCATATTATGTAAGAGATAGTATAGATATTTTTAATAAAAAGTTGTGGGAATATTATGATGCTATTTGTGTGGTATATGATCCTAATGATTTATCTCATTACTTTATTGGTTCTTGGAATGCAGGGCTTTTTGAGTTTAAAAATAATTCCTTAGTTAAAATATACAATAAAGATAATTCTTCATTAAGTGTGGCAAATTCTACAGATTATGTCAGAATCCCGGATATGACTTATGATAGTGATGGTAATTTGTGGATATTAAATTTTCAAACAGATAATTCATTGACTGTATATACAAAAGATGGGACTTGGAAAAATTTTAATGTTGGAATAGAAGGAAGTGAACCTGAAAAAATTTTGGTGGCACAAGATGGGAAAATTTGGATGGTGCAGGCTCGTTACAAAGGAATTGTTGTTTATGACCCCGGTGATGATATTTTGGATGAAACAGATGATCGTAGTAAAAAATTGACAATAAAAGATGAACTTGGTAATGTTCTTAATATGAATGTCATATCTATTGCGCAAGATTTAGATGGGGTGATATGGGTCGGAACCACAGAAGGAGTGCTTACTTTTTACAATCCAGAAGGCGTATTTGATGATCCTAATTTTCATGCCGAAAGAATTATTCTTGAAATAGGAGATGGTATAGGACAATATTTAATGAAATATGAAACGGTAACCTCTATAGCAATAGATGGAGCAAATCGTAAATGGTTCGGTACTTCTTCATCGGGAGTATATTTGATGAACTCTTCCTGTACCAGGGAACTTTTACATTTTACTACGGAAAATAGTCCCTTGGTATCCAATAGAATACAAAAAGTTGTAATAGACCAAAAGACCGGAGAAGTTTATTTCTCTACAGATAAAGGAATTGTATCTTTTCGGAGTGATGCAACGGAAGCCAAACCATATTTTGATAAGCCATACGTTTATCCAAATCCCGTAAGACCTGATTATACAGGTTATATAACATTGACTGGACTTGTGCAAGATGCAGATGTGAAGATAACAGATATTGCAGGTAATATAGTTTACCAAACAAAAGCAAGAGGAGGAACAGCTGTATGGAATGGTAAAAACTTTTCTGGAGATAGAGTGCATTCAGGTATTTATTTGGCTTTATGTTCTGATGATGCCGGGAAAGTTACAGCTGTGTTAAAAATTCTTGTTTTACATTGATATTATTTAAGAATATGTATTTTATAGTGGAAAGGTAATTTAACCGAATATTTTAATATAAATTTGTGCAAAAACTAAATAAATAATTTTATGAGAATAGCAGTAGTAGGAACAGGGTATGTAGGTTTGGTTACAGGAACTTGTTTCTCTGAAACAGGAGTAACAGTAACTTGTGTTGATATAGACAAAGTAAAGATAGAAAAACTTAACAAAGGAGAAATTCCCATTTATGAGCCGGGGCTTGACCGTTTAGTTAAAAAAAATACTGCAAAAAATAGATTATTTTTTACCACAGATATAAAAGAAGGTATAAAAGACGCCGAAGTTGTTTTTATTGCAGTTGGGACACCTCCAGACGAAGATGGAAGTGCAGATTTGAAATATGTATTATCCGTAGCAAAAGATATAGGGCGGGTAATGAAAGATTATCTATTGGTTGTAACTAAAAGTACTGTCCCTATAGGTACTTCTGAAAAGGTTAGATCTGCAATAAAAGAAGAGTTAAGCAAAAGAGGAGAAAATATAGAATTTGATGTGGCAAGTAATCCTGAATTTCTTAAAGAAGGAGATGCAATAAATGATTTTATGAAGCCCGATAGAATTGTGATAGGGACTGATACAGAAAGAGCTACAGATTTGATGAAACGCCTTTATCATCCGTTTTTACTTAATGGACATCCTATTTTATTTATGGATATACCTTCTGCAGAAATGACTAAATATGCTGCGAATTCAATGCTTGCAACACGAATTAGTTTTATGAATGATTTGGCAACACTTTGTGAGAAAGTTGGTGCTGACATCAATTGGGTTCGCAAAGGAATAGGAAGCGATCCTCGTATAGGTCCTAAATTTTTGTATGCAGGTACCGGTTATGGCGGCTCTTGTTTCCCAAAAGATGTTAAAGCCTTGATAAAAACAGGGGAAGAACACAATCATTCGCTTGAAATACTTAAAGCAGTAGAAGAAGTAAACGAAAGACAAAAAAGTATTTTAATACAAAAAATGTTAGCTCATTTTGGTAGTGCAGAAAATATAAAAGATAAAAATATTGCTATATGGGGATTATCTTTCAAACCCAATACAGATGATATGAGAGAGGCTCCTTCTATCGTAATAATAAAATCATTGTTAGAGCTTGGTGCTAATGTAAAAGCTTATGACCCTGTTGCTATGGACGAAGCAAAAAAGATTTTTGGAGACAAAATAACTTATGCAAAAAATCAATATGAAGCGGCAGAAGGGGCAGATGCGTTGTTAGTTGTTACGGAATGGAATGAATTTAGACTTCCAGATTTTGAGAGAATGAGGAAAATTATGAACGAAAGAATAATATTTGACGGACGAAATATTTTTGATATTGATTTTGTTAAAGGGAAAGGATTTGTGTATTATAGCATAGGTAGAAAAACTATTTACGGATAAATTTTTATGAAAAAGCGAAAAACAATATTAGTAACAGGTGGTGCGGGTTTTATAGGTAGCCATTTGTGTGAAAGATTATTGACACAAGGGCATTATGTAATAGCACTTGATAATTTTTTTAGCGGTAGCAAAGATAATGTTTTACATCTATTAGACAACCATCGTTTTGAGTTGGTAAGACATGATGTTACAATGCCGTATTTTGCAGAGGTAGATGAAATATATAACTTGGCATGTCCTGCTTCTCCAATACATTACCAATATAATCCGATAAAAACTATAAAAACTTCTGTAATGGGGGCTATAAATATGCTTGGGCTTGCTAAACGCGTAAAAGCCCGTATATTACAGGCTTCTACAAGTGAAGTGTATGGAGACCCTTCTATCCACCCGCAACCGGAAACATACTGGGGAAATGTAAATCCCATTGGTCCACGTTCATGTTATGATGAAGGCAAGCGATGTGCAGAATCACTATTTGTTAATTATCATGAGCAAAACAATGTTGATATAAAAATAATTAGAATCTTTAATACATATGGTCCGCGTATGAGACCTGATGACGGTAGGGTTGTTTCTAATTTTATTGTTCAGGCACTAAGGGGAGAACCAATTACTGTATATGGTGATGGTATGCAAACACGTAGTTTCCAATATGTAGATGACCTTATTGACGGTATGTTGAAAATGATGAAAGTGGAAAACTTTACAGGTCCTGTTAATATAGGTAATCCCGGAGAATTTAAGATTATAGAATTAGCAGAAATGGTATTGAAAATGACTAAATCAAAATCTAAAATAATATATGAGCCATTACCAAAAGATGACCCAATACAACGAAAACCTGATATAACATTGGCAAAAGAAAAATTGAACTGGCAACCCCAAGTACCGTTGGAAGAAGGATTGGAAAAAACAATAGAATATTTTAAAAGTATAATAAAATGAAAGGAATAATATTAGCAGGAGGAGCAGGTACCCGCTTGCATCCTATTACAAAGGTTATTTCCAAGCAGATTTTACCAGTGTATGATAAACCTATGATATATTATCCTGTATCTACACTTATGCTGTCAGGTATAAGAGAAATTCTTATTATCTCAACGCCACATGATATAAATTTTTACAAAGAGCTTTTGGGAGACGGAAGTCAGCTTGGTTTAAAGTTTGAATATGCAATTCAGCCAAAACCAGAAGGACTTGCACAAGCATTTTTGATAGGAGAAAAGTTTGTCGGAAATGATACTTCATGTCTTGTGTTGGGAGACAATATTTTTTATGGACATAGCCTTCCTAAAATGCTGCAAGAAGCTGCTTCTTTGACTAACGGTGCTACAGTTTTTGCTTATTATGTGAACGACCCTCAACGCTACGGAGTTGTGGAATTTGATAAAAATAATAATGCTATAAGCTTAGAAGAAAAACCACAAAAACCAAAATCAAACTGGGCTGTAACAGGACTTTATTTTTATGATAACACAGTTGTAGAAAAAGCAAAATCACTTAAGCCGTCAGCAAGAGGAGAATTAGAAATTACAGATTTGAATCGCCTTTATTTGGAAGAAGGTGCTCTTAATGTAAAACTTATGGGAAGAGGATTTGCTTGGTTAGATACGGGAACACAAGAAAGTTTGCTACAGGCATCAAACTTTATAGCAACCATAGAACAACGTCAAGGGCTTAAAATATCATGTATAGAAGAAATAGCCTATAAAAAAGGTTTTATATCCAAACAACAACTTTTGACTTTGGCAGATAGTATGAAAAATAGTGCTTACGGAAAATATTTATACAAAATAGCGGAATAATGAAAGTTATAGAAACTCCTATAAAAGACTTGCTTGTAATAGAACCAAAAGTATTTAAAGACCGAAGAGGTTATTTTTTTGAGAGTTATAACAAGCATTTGTATGAAAAAAATGGAATAAAGGATAATTTTATACAAGATAATCAGTCATTTTCTGCTTATGGAGTAGTAAGAGGACTACATTATCAATTGAATCCTTATGCCCAATCAAAATTAGTAAGGGTTATAAAAGGTAGAATATTTGATGTGGCAGTAGATTTGCGTAAAAATTCTCCAACTTTCGGGCAATGGTTTGGAGTGGAATTGACTCAAGATAACTTTAGGCAATTATATATCCCCAGAGGATTTGCTCATGGATTTTCAGTGTTGAGCGAAGACACAATAGTGTTTTATAAATGTGATAATTATTATGCTCCTGATTATGAACGAGGAATAATGTTTAATGATAAAACTTTAAATATTGATTGGGAGCTTCCACTAAAAGATATAATAATTTCAGAAAAAGATAGCAAAAATTCTCTTTTTGAAGAAGCAGAAATAAACTTTTAGATATAATTATATTAAGGTTCTGTGATTTTTTATAAATTTGCAAAATTGCATACAAAATAAAAATAGTATTATGAAAAATTATATTTTAGTTATAGGGTTTATGTTAATGTCTATGCTGGTTTTTGCACAAGATAAGCCTCAAGACTCATTGGTTGTTGTTGCTGGGAACCAAGAAGCTGAGCTTGCTTACAACAAAGGAGTGGAGTTATTCCAAAGTAAAAATTATCAGGCAGCAATAGACTCTTTTACTGCAGCAATAGGGTATAAGCCCAATTTTGCAAAAGCATATTTTAATAGAGCAAATGCAAAAGTTGCCTTGAAAGATTACAAAGGAGCAATAGAAGATTATTCAATGGCTATAACAAATGATACTACGGGAAAAGAAATGGTAAAAGCATATTATTTTAGAGGTCGTGCAAAGCAAATATCAGGAGACAAAGCAGGAGCAATACAAGATTATCAAACAGCAGTAGATAAAGGATATAAAAATGCAAAAGCCTATTATTATATAGGAATGATAAAATTTCTGGATGGAGACTATCAAGGTGCATTGGAAGCATATAATAATGCTATTAAGCTTGACCCCAAATATGCCGATGCTTACAATGATAGAGGAAGCACTTACCGCAAATTAAAGAAATATGAAGAGGCTGTGGCAGATTACAAAATGGCTACCACATTAGACCCTAAAATGTACTTTGCTTTCAATAATCTTGGTTCGGTATATAGAAAACTTAAAAAGTATGATGATGCCATTGCTTCATATACAATGGCTATAAATGTAAAACCGGATTATTATATTGCTTACAACAATCGTGGTGCTGCAAGAATTGACAAAAAAGATTATGATGGTGCAATAAAAGATTTCCAAAAAGCAACCGAAGTGAAAAAAGATTATTATTTGGCTTATAATAACTGGGGTAGGGCATTGATGAAACAAAAAAAATATGAAGAAGCAATAAAATATTTCAACAAAGCATTAGAAATTAAGAATGATTTTGGAATAGTTTATGTGAATAGAGGCATAGCAAAAGAAGAATTGAGAAAATTTAAAGAAGCTTGTGCAGACTGGCAAAAAGCTAAAGAATATGGTGTGAAAGTGGCAGAAACTTATCTTCAAGAATGTAAAAATAACTAAAAAAGAAAATAATATATAAAGCTATGAAAACAAAGGTGTTAGCATTGATTGGTATCATATTTTTATCTACGGGAGTAGCATTTTCTCAAATAGTGAAAATGCCTGTGGAAACAAGAGATATAGTAATAAAAAAAGATGATTACCGTTCAAAAGATGATTATAAAAAAGCAAAATCTTTTATAAAGGATGCAGAACCTCTATTTGCATTAGGACGAGGAGGATATAGAAGGGCATTGGATTTATATTTACAAGCATATCCACTAAATCCTAATAACGATATATTAAATTTGAGAATAGGAATATGCTATTTATATTCCATTCAAAAAACCAAATCAATAAAATATTTTGAAAAAGCTTTTGAACTTAACCACTTTGTAGATCCTAAAATATATTTTTATTTGGCAAGAGGTTATCATCTTAATTATCAGTTTGATAAAGCCATAGAATATTATGAAAAATATAAAAACACTTTGTCGCCAAGAGATTTACAAGAATATAGAAAAGAATTGGAAAAATATGAGCAAGAATGTAGAAACGGTAAAGAATTGGTGAAAAAACCTGTAAGAGTTTTTATTGACAATGTGGGAGATGCCATTAATACATCTTACCCCGAATATAGTCCATTGATTTCAACTGACGAATCAGTAATGATTTTTACTTCCAGACGTCCTGATACTTATGGAGGTGGAAGAGACCCTAATGACAACCTGTATAATGAAGATATTTATATTGCACATAAAGGACCTGATGGGAAATGGCAAAAAGCCGTAAATATTGGACCTCCACTTAATACAAAAAGTCATGATGCAACAGTAGGTCTTTCTCCTGACGGACAACAGCTATTTGTTTTCAAAGGAAAAACAAACGGTGGAGACATTTATGTGTCAAAACTTGAAGGAGATAAATGGAGTAAACCAAGTGATAAAACCCTGAAGAAATATATAAATACGGAATATCACGAATCTTCAGCGTCTTTTTCTTTTGATGGCAAAACAATGTATTTTGTAAGTAATCGCCCAGATATGTCATATGGAGGACATGATATATTTGTTTCTTATTGGGATGATAAAAAAGAAATTTGGGGCAAACCAAAAAATCTTGGACCAACAATAAATACCGAATACGACGAAGAAGGTGTATTTATGCACCCTGACGGTAGAACACTTTATTTTTCTTCCAAAGGTCATAAAACAATGGGAGGATATGATATATTTAAATCTGAATTAAAAGATGATGGTACTTGGTCTGAACCTGTAAATTTGGGCTATCCTATAAATACCCCCGATGACGATGTGTTTTTTGTAATAAATGCAAGTGGGAAGAGAGGATATTATTCTTCTGTAAAAGAAGATGGAATGGGCGATTATGATATATATATGATTACATTTAGAGGACCCGAAAAACCTACAATAGAATCTGTAGAAGACCAATTATTGGCAAATACCGCTCCTATTCAAGAAACAGTAGTGGAATCTACTGTGAAAATAAAAACAATGAGACTCACAATAGTAAAAGGTACAGTGAAAGATGCCATTACGAGCGAACCTCTTGAGGCTACAATAGAAGTAATAGATAATGAAAAAAATAAGGTAATTTCAACTATAAAATCAAATGCCAAAACAGGAAAATACTTAATTTCTTTGCCATCAGGTAAAAACTATGGTATAAATGTAAAAGCCGATGGCTATTTATTCTATTCCGAAAACTTTAATATACCTAAGGCGACTGGATATCAGGAAATAGTAAAAGATATTTTATTGAGCAAGATGCAAGTTGGTGCAAAGGTTGTTTTGAAAAACATATTCTTTGATTATGCGAAAGCTACATTGCGTCCGGAATCGTATGCAGAATTGGATAGGTTAGTGAAAATATTAAAACAATATCCTAAAATAAAAATAGAAGTTTCGGGACATACAGACAATAGAGGCTCTCTAAAAACAAATATGAAACTTTCTACAGCAAGAGCAAAAGCCGTGGTAGATTATCTTATTGCACATGGAATATCTGCTGACAGGCTGACATACAAAGGATATGCTTATTTCCAACCTATTGCTTCTAATGATACAGAAGAAGGAAGACAACAAAATAGACGTGTGGAATTTAAAGTAATATCTAACTAAAAATTCAGAACACCGATAAATAAAAAAGGCAGGCTGTGTCCTGTCTTTTTTTATTTTGATTATTAGTTTTTTTGTGATCATCATGTTTCAAAAACTTAATTAAAAGAAAATAATCAAAAGAAAAAATAATTACCTTTGTGCCGTTTATTGAGATAGTATGGTTAAGATTAGCGATTTTGACATAATAATAGAAGGACGTAAAGACGGTGAGTACTTTTTTGACTATGACCTGAATGATGAGTTTTTCTCATTATTTGAGCATTCATTAATAGAGCATGCTAATCTTAAAGTGAATTTACTCCTCAATAAAAAAAACAAACTTTTTGAGTTCTTATACAAGATACAAGGAGAAATAGAATTAGTATGCGATAGATGTTTGGATACTTTTATGTATCCGATAAATGTGGAGCAAACACAACTTGTGAAAATAGGAGAGGAATATAATGATACAGATGAACACATGTTGATAATTCCTGAAAATCAGCAATCTATAAATGTTGCACAGTGGTTATATGAAGATGCGGCATTGACCATACCAATACGAAAAATTCATCCGTTAGATGAAAACGGAAAAAGTACTTGTAATCCTAAAATGTTAACTATTTTAAATAAATATAAAGTAGAAGATAAGGAAATAGAAGAAAAAGAAGATTCGCCATTCGAACAACTGAAGAGTCTTCTAAACGATTAAAATTTTAAGTGTTTAACCTTTAAAAGTAGAAAATTATGGCACATCCAAAACACAAAATTTCAAAACAAAGAAGAGACAAAAGAAGAACTCATTACAAAGCAACAAAACCAACTATATCTTATGACCCTAAAACAGGAGAAGCACATTTAAGACATAGAGCACATTGGTTTGAAGGAAACTTGTATTATAAGGGACAAATCATAATATCAAAAGAAGAAGCGTAGTACCAACTCCAATAATATTTTAGTTATGAAAATTGGAGTAGATGTACAAGGAGGAGATTTTGCTCCTCAAGTAGTAATGGACGGTGTGAAATTGTTTTTGGATACTGTCCATGATAAGAAAGATGTTGTTCTTTACTTGTTTGGTGATAAAAAGTTTATAGATGATTATTTAGAAAAAAATAATATAGATACTGAAAGAGTAGTAGCTGTTGCAAGTAAAGATGACATAGAAATGGGTGAAAACCCAACCAGAGCTGTAGCTTCTAAAAGAGAGTCTTCTATTGTAAAAGGAGTATTGTACCACATACAAGGAAAGACAGATGCTTTTGTGAGTGCAGGTAATACAGGAGCTTTGTTAGCGGCTGTAATGAGCACTGTGCGTCCCATAGAAGGATTATTGCGTCCTTGTATATCAAGCCCAATGCCTAAAGCTGATGGAACTTATGGTGTTGTATTGGATGTTGGATTGAATGCAGATTGCAAACCTGAATACTTGGAACAATTTGCACTTTTAGGGTCTTTGTATGCACAAGCAGTACAGCATATAGAAAAACCAAAAGTATCTTTATTGAATATTGGAAGTGAGCCGGAAAAGGGTAATATCTTGACTAAAGCGGCTTATAAACTTTTGGATGCCAATAAAGATATAAACTTTATTGGTAATTTAGAACCAAATCACATTTTTTGTGAACATGAATCCGATATAATAGTGTGTGATGGATTTACCGGTAATATTGTATTAAAAGAAGCAGAGTCCATATATAAGCTGATAAAGCATAAAAATATAAAAGATCAGTTTTTTGAAGTGTTTAATTATGAAAATTATGGAGGCACTTCCATATTAGGAATAGATGCTACAGTGCTTATAGGTCATGGACATTCAAATGCAATTGCTATAAAGAATCTGATTTTACATGGAATAGAAATGGCAGAATCCGATGTGAGACAAAGGATAAAAAACTTCTTTTTGAATGCAAAATAATACAAGAGCTGTTATAACAGGGGTAGGAGCTTTCTTGCCGGAAGACCGTTTGAGCAATGACGAATTGGCTCAAATGGTAGAAACTTCCGATGAGTGGATAATGACCCGTATAGGAATAAAAGAACGCAGAATAATGAAGGATAGAGATAAGGCGTCTGCCTATATGGGAACACAAGCTGTAAATCAGTTGTTGGAAAAAACTGCAACATCTCCTGATGATATAGACCTTGTAATATGTGCAACAGTTACACCCGATATGGTTTTTCCTGCCACTGCAAACATAATAAGTGATATGGCAGGTATAAAAAATGCATTTAGTTTTGATATAAATGCAGGTTGTTCGGGATTTTTATTTGCTCTTACTACGGCAACAAAATATATAGAAAGCGGAATGGTAAAAAAAGCCATAGTATTGGGAGCGGAAAAAATGTCAACAATTGTAGATTATACAGATAGAACCGTTTGCCCTATTTTTGGAGATGGTGCAGCGGCAGTCCTATTGGAAGCAACAAATGAAGATTACGGCATAATAGATGCCACTTTGCATGTAGATGGAGCAGGAAGAGAATGGTTGCATCAAAAAGCGGGAGGATCGTTAAATCCGCCAACTTATGATACGATAGATGCCCGGTGGCATTATATATACCAAGAGGGACAGCCTGTTTTTAAAGCTGCAGTATCTAAAATGGCTGATATTTCATTGGAAATGATGCAAAAGCACAACATTGAACCTGACGAACTTGCTTGGCTTGTACCTCATCAGGCAAATATGAGAATAATAGATGCCACTGCCCGTAGAATGGGGATAAATAAAGAACAAGTTATGATAAACATACATAAATACGGGAATACTACTGCGGCAACAATACCATTATTGTTATGGGAATGGGAGCCGAAGTTGAAAAAAGGAGATAAACTAATTTTGTCTGCATTTGGTGCAGGTTTTACTTGGGGAGCCATGTATGTTAAGTGGGGATATAACTATCAGAAATAGTATAACATAAAATTAAATTAGAAAAATTTTTAATTATGGATTATAAAAAAATACAACAATTTGTAGAGGCGGTGGTAAAAACAGGAGCCGCTGAAGTAATTGTAGAAAGCGAAGATCTTAAAATAACTATAAGAACTCAATTGCCTGCAACTGCTGTTGCTCAACAAGTAATACCATCTCAACAAGTAATGGCTATGCCTCAACAACAAACAGTGGTAAATAATAATGAGGGTGATGCTCCTAAAGAAGTTTCTTCAGTAGAAACTTTAGACGAATCAAAATACCATGTGGTAAAATCGCCAATGGTGGGTACATTTTACCGAAAGCCCGCTCCTGACAAACCTCCTTTTGTCAATGTAGGAGAAGAAGTTAGAAAGGGTCAAACTCTTTGTCTAATAGAGGCAATGAAATTGTTCAATGAAGTAGAAGCCGAATTAGATGGAAAGATCGTTAAAATTCTTGTAGATGATGCTTCTCCTGTAGAATTTGATCAACCTTTATTCTTAATTGAACCCGTATAATCTTGGTGATTTATGTTTAAGAAAATATTAATTGCCAATAGAGGTGAAATAGCTTTAAGAATAATCCGCACTTGTAAAGAAATGGGCATTTCTACTGTGGCGGTTTATTCTACAGCAGACAAAGATAGCTTGCATGTGAAATTTGCTGATGAAGCTGTTTGTATAGGACCACCTAATAGTAAAGATTCTTATCTAAACATTCCTGCAATAATTGCTGCGGCAGAGCTTACTAATGCAGATGCTATTCATCCTGGTTATGGATTTTTGGCAGAAAATGCAAGTTTTGCCAGCGTGTGCCAAGAAAATGAGATAAAATTTATAGGACCTACTCCCGAAATGATGCTTGCAATGGGAGATAAGGCTACTGCCAAAGCTACTATGAAAAAAGTAGGAGTGCCTACTATTCCCGGTTCGGACGGATTACTAAAAGATCTTAAAGAAGCAAGAAAAATTGCAGAAGAAATAGGTTATCCAGTTATACTAAAAGCTACTGCCGGTGGAGGTGGAAAAGGAATGCGTGTAGTTTGGAAAGAGGATGATTTAGAAACCGCTTGGAATATGGCTAGAGGAGAAGCACAAGCTGCTTTTGGTAACGATGGGGTATATATGGAGAAATTTATAGAAGAGCCGAAACATGTGGAAATACAAATAGCAGGAGATCAATATGGTAAGGTATGCCACTTGTCAGAAAGAGATTGCTCTATACAAAGAAGACACCAAAAACTACTGGAAGAAACACCTTCACCAATAATGACTCCTACTTTGAGAAGTGAAATGGGAGAAGCAGCAGTAAAAGCAGCAAAAGCAATAAATTATGAAGGAGTGGGAACAGTAGAATTCCTCGTGGATAAACACAAGAATTATTACTTTATGGAAATGAATACCCGTATTCAGGTGGAACATCCTATTACAGAGGAAGTTATAAGTTATGATTTAATACGGGAGCAAATAAAAATTGCTGCAGGAGAAAAAATATCCGGAAAAAACTATTTTCCTAAAATGGTTGCAATGGAGTGTAGAATAAATGCAGAAGATCCTGATAATGATTTTAGACCTTCTCCAGGAACCATTACTTCTTTAAACATTCCAGGTGGGCATGGAATACGTGTAGATACTCATGTGTATCAGGGATATACTATTCCTCCTTATTATGACTCAATGATTGCAAAATTGATTGCGGTAGCACAAACAAGAGAAGAAGTGATAGCAAAAATGAAAAGAGCGTTGGAAGAATTTGTTATTGAAGGAATAAAAACAACTATACCTTTTCATTTAAAATTGCTTGAAGATGAGAATTTTGTAAAAGGAAAATATACTACAAAGTTTCTTGAAGAGTTTGAATATTAGATTTATTTTATAGAAAAATAAATGGGGCTGTAAATAACTAACAGCCCTATTTTTTTGTTATAATTTATTTAGTGTGTTAATTTGATATAACTTTGTGTGTTAAATATAGAAAAAAATGGCAGAATACAATTTATTATTGGAGAAATTAAAAGAAATAGAACATAAGTTTAAAAAACTGGAAGAAGATTTATCTAATCCCGATATAATAGCGGATAATAAAAAATTTATACAAATAAATAAAGAATATAAGCATTTGAAACCCATAGTAGATGCTTACAAAGAATATAGTAATGCATTAAGTAATATAAATGCCAACAAAGAATTACTTGAAACGGAAGACGATCCTGAAATGAAAGAACTTGCCAAAGAGGAGTTAGAAGAGTTGGAAAATAAGGTTCCCGAATTAGAAGAGAGAATAAAAATACTTTTGTTACCTAAAAACCCCGAAGATGATAAAAATGCAATAATTGAAATAAGAGCAGGAACGGGAGGTGACGAAGCAAGTCTGTTTGCAGGAGAGTTATTTAGAATGTATCAAAAGTTTTGTGAAACAAAGGGCTGGAAAATAGAAGTAACACGTTTTACGGAAGGAACTGTTGGGGGGTATAAGGAAATAGTTGCAAACATAATAGGTGAAGGAGCTTATGGAATGTTGAAGTATGAGGCGGGTGTACATCGTGTGCAGCGTGTGCCTCAAACGGAAACACAAGGTCGTGTGCATACTTCGGCTGTGAGTGTGGCAGTATTTCCCGAAGTGGAAGATATAGATATAGAAATCAAACCAGACGAAATAAGAAAAGATATTTTTTGTTCATCAGGTCCTGGGGGGCAGTCTGTAAACACCACATATTCTGCTGTAAGGCTTACACATATTCCAACTGGTATTGTTGTTTCTTGTCAGGACGAGCGTTCACAAACTCGTAATCTTGAGAAGGCAATGAAAGAACTTCGTGCCCGTTTGTATCAAATAGAATTGGAAAAAAAGCAAGCTGAAATTACTGCACAACGAAAATCAATGGTTTCTACAGGAGATCGTTCGGCAAAAATCAGAACATATAACTTTCCGCAAGGACGCATAACAGATCATAGAATAAATTATACTGCTTACAATTTGCAAGAGTTTATGGAAGGAAATATTGGAGAACTTATAGAAAAATTACAGATGGCTGAAAATGCCGAACGCTTAAAAGAAACTGGATTGTAAAACATACCTAATTATGAATTTAGATGTTGTAATAAAAAATATACAAAGTAAAAAATCTCTATTATGTGTAGGCTTGGATAGTGAGTTGGAAAAGTTGCCTGATGTAGTGTTAAATACTCAATATCCTCAATATGAATTTAATAAAGCAATAATAGATGCTACTGCTGATTATGCAATTGCGTACAAGCCAAATGTGGCGTTTTATGAAGCTGCAGGATTAGGTGGTTGGAAAAGCCTTGAACTTACGGTAAGATATATAAAAGATAAATATCCCGATATATTTTTGATAGCAGATGCCAAGCTTGGAGATATTGGCAATACATCTAAACAATATGCAAAAGCATTTTTTGATAAAATGGATTTTGATGCTATTACATTGTCGCCTTATATGGGATACGACAGTGTTGCACCATTTTTGGAATATGAGAATAAGTCTGTAATATTATTGGCTATTACTTCCAATGATTCTGCAGGAGAAATACAATTGTTTGAAAACAAAGAGGGAATAAAATTGTTTGAGTACATTATATCGAAGGCAATAAATTGGGGAACAACCGAGCAAATTATGTTTGTGGCAGGGGCAACAAAACCTGATTATATTAAGGTAATAAGGAATATTACTCCAGATAGTTTTTTGTTGGTTCCTGGTGTGGGGGCTCAAGGAGGTAGTATAAAGGAAGTAATGGAAGCAGGCTTGTCAAGCAATTATGGACTGATGATAAATGCTTCACGCTCAATAATTTTTGCTTCTGTGTGTGATGATTTTAGAAATTCTGCACATTTGTCTGCTGAAAAATTGCAGAAAGAAATAGAAAGACAATTGTCTTTCTAAGGTGATTTTTAATCAACAATTATTTTTTCTTGATAAAAATAACTTCCTGATATTACATTGAGCATATAGATTCCCTTACCTATATTTCTTAAATTTAATTTTAAGGTGTTTACTCCTTTGTGTAAATTTCTAAATATTTGTGTTTTACTTTGTTGTCCTAAAGTATTTGTGAGATATGCGATAATATCTCCATTATAATATGGCATATTAATATCCATATATAGATAATTTTTGGCAGGAACAGGGTAAACATTTAGTATTTGTATCGAGTCGGAAGATGGAGATATACATACTACATTTGAATTGTTGAATCCTTCAATATTGCTGTTTTCTGTCCATAAACATATACTTTGAGGCAATTGTTTTGCATAAATGTTTGAAGGTATTTGATACCATTTTGTTTCTTTTGGATATATTGTAGAATCGTATGTTGAGGCAATTTGTCCTATCCCTTGTATTTTACTTATTATTTTAAATCCAGAAGTAGGAGCTTCCCCTTCGTTTTTCAATAGTGTATATAGTTGCAAGTAGTTATCTTGGTAAGTATATTTAGCTTGTATTACGCTTACTCTTATTTGATGGAAATTATATGTGTAAAATTGTGTAAAAGAAGTATCATAACATCCATTGGTGTCTTTTACAATTAGCAGTAGCATATTGTTTTGTTCGTATATGGGTGAATAATAATATGATGCTCCACATAATGTATCTCTATCTATGATGGATTGTCCTGAATATAATTGCCACAAATAATATGGATATGAAGTATCTGTTGCATTGGCATATATACTATGACCTTGAGGTAAGTATTGAGAACTAATGTTGAAAGTAGCTTGTGGCTGAGGTAGTATGTGTAATGTGGTTTGAGTATTAGATGTGCATAAGGAATCACTTGTTGCATATATCAAAAGTTGATGAGTGTTTGCTTCTGGAAAAATAATTGATAGTATAGAATCTGTGCTGTATATAGTAGAGTCTATTAGCCACTTATAAGAGTGAATGGGAGCATTTTGTATGTTGGTAAATAAGTGATATTGTGTGTTGGCACAAAGTATTGTGTCTGTAAAGTTGATGTGAGGTGTAGGATTTATGTGTATATATTTGTTTATTTGTGATTTACATCCGTTAACGGCTTTAGTGTATAAGGTTATATTATAGTATCCTGTGTCTGTATAAGTGTGAGTGGTATTATGTGATAGAGAACTATCTCCGTCTCCAAAATACCATTTGTTGAAGATTAGAGGATTATACCAAAGAGTGTTTGTTTGGTTGGTGAAAGTTGTAGATTTGTTTTCACATTTTCCTGAAAATGAAAAATCTGCTTCTGGTGTAGGTTTTACTTCTATTTGTGAATAATATGTGCTTTTGCAATTGTTAGTATCTGTTACTTGCAAAGTGATATAGTGATTACCATATTGAGGAATATTTAGTATTGTATTTGGGGTGTCGGCTGTTGAAATAATATTACTGTCTAATGTCCACTTGTAGGTAGCAGGAATGCCAAATGTGTTGACTTGTGGAGCAATTAGAGTAGGTGTGTTGCTACAAATAGGAAAAAATGATAAACTAATAACAGGTAAATGATGTATATGTAAATATTTATTTATGGTATTGCTACAACCGTTTTCAGTATTGACAGTAAGTGCTATTCTGTAAGTACCACTATCTTGAAACACATAAGAAGTATCTTGATTGTGTGATGTGGTAAGAGTGTCTATTTGCCACAAAAAAGAAGAAAAATTACTACTGTCCGGAGCAAAAGAATTATTTATAAACAAAATAGTATCATATTGACATATTCCATAAATAGAAAAATCTACTATGGGGGCTATTCCTGATATAGAAACTGTAACTGTATCATGTGTTATGCACTGTCGTTGATTATGTGCAGTAAGGTAATATATACCGCTATCCTGCATAGTTATAAAGTTGGTAGTATCTCCAGTATTCCACAAAAAGGTAGATGCTTCCGTATTTTCTACATATAAATTTGTACCTATACATAATGTTGTATCATCATTACTAAATAATTGTGATGACGGAAAACTGTCTATGCTTACTGCTATCGTATCGGACAGGGCAAAGCATCCGT
>CAYQWX010000022.1:14275-26554 GCA_964421355.1 uncultured Bacteroidales bacterium | reverse complement strand
TTACCTTGTTTTACCGTTCCGTATGCTGCATTAAAGTAGTTTTCCCAAGTATTATTTCCCTTACGATATATGGCAAATAAGTTTACTAATCCATTGGTAGATATGGAATTTTCTCCACCTGCTGCCCAGTTGGTTAAGGATACTTGCGTCAGATTTAACGCAATGGTGCCTCCATGTTTCCAACCTTCCGTAGTGTCTTTTAATGCATCTTTTGCTTTCAAATCCGCTTCTTTGTCTGTTACTTGCGCATGAAGTACTACTCCTAAAGCCATAGTAATTAATAAAAATAGTGTTTTTCTCATTTTTTTATTGTTTTTTATTATGATGTGCCAAAGGTAAGCTTTTTTATAATAATAACAAAATTGTAAATTTTACATTCTTTTTTGTTCTTGTTTTAAATGCTTTGTTTTACTTAGTTTTCATAAAGAAATTTATTTGGCAAAATAATTTAAAAGCATACTTATGTAGCCGTTATATTAAATTTACGACTGATATAATGATATGTTTTATCTGGATAAAAAATATTAAATTTATACTTGGAAGATTTCCTTTACACACTTTTATGGGCAGTGGCAAAATGTTTTTATGTTTTAAGTTTTTTTCTTTTTGCTGCGGGGAAAAGTATGTTATTTAATATTAGTCTATAACCGGGAGAGTTAGGATATAAGTCCAGGTTTGTAGGAGGGTCATATACAAAGTGTTGATAGTCTTCGGGGTCGTGACCTCCATAAAAAGTCCACATTCCTTTGCCATAAGTTCCATGTATATATTTTGCTTCGTGGGCGGCTTTGTTTTCTCCCATTATTAGGACATTCTTTTTTATCACATCTTCATTAAAGGCTGTTGTTTGTCCCATAAATCCTTTTATTACTTTGGTGTGATTTTGGCATAGTATGGTTGGTATGGGATCCCATTTTGCCGAATAGTCAAATAAAGTAAAATAATCTTGATCTTTGGGAACTTTTCTTGTTTTGGTTACATCTATATTTGAGAATTCATATTCGTAAGGATTTGTTACAAGTTTAAAGTTTTCAAATGCAAAAGTTTGGCTAAAATCTAATTTGCTTTGGGCATCAGGATCTGCTGGGTCGCCATCATAAATACTTGCACAGATGTCTGTATTGTGTGCGGCAAGTGCTATGTCGTATGTGTCTGTGGCGGAGCACATTGCAAATAGGTATCCTCCTCTTGCCACAAAATCTCTTATTTTTTCTGCTACATATAATTTGAGTTTGGATACCTTTTTGAATCCGTATTTGTGAGCTATTGCTTCTTGTGTTTTTACTTCGTTTTGGTACCATGTTGTGTTGTGATATGCGGCATAAAATTTACCGTATTGTCCTGTAAAGTCTTCGTGGTGGAGGTGTAGCCAGTCGTAATTTTTTAATTTTCCTTCTATTATGTCGCCGTCATATATTACATCATAAGGTATTTCGGCATAAGTTAATACGAGTGTTACGGCATCGTCCCAAGGTTGTTTGTTTTTTGGGGAATAAACTGCTATTTTAGGTGCTACTTCAAGTTTTACTGCATCCATATTTACATCGGGTCTGGCAATATATTCCAATATTGATTGCACTTTGGCATCTGCCACTATTTCATAACTTACGCCTCTTATTAGACATTCGTCTGCTACTTCTTGATGAAATGGAATGAGAAAAGAACCGCCTCTATAATTTAGTAACCATTTGATGTTTATGCCGTTTTGCAATACCCAATATGCTATTCCATAAGCTTTTAGATGATTTTTTTGTGCATCGTCCATTGGAATAAGTATAGATGATGCGTTAATTTTTACGATTGTTAGAAGTATGAATATTGCAAATGTTATTTTTTTCATTTCAGTTTTTGTTTTTCTTTCCTGTATTAAAACGGTGCATCGTCGTTATTTATTTCAGGAGGTGCAAAATTATTATCGTTTAGGTCTGGAGGTAGGTCTATGTGTTCATTATCTTCTTCATTTACCTTTGATGATAATATCATATTTTGCGAATCAAAATCAAAATCGTTTTCGTCCCAATCGGTAAATCTTGTATATTCTCCTAAGAATCGTAGTTTAATGTTGTCTGTAACACCGTTACGGTTTTTTGCAATTATTATTTCTGCAAGTCCTTCGGTTGATTCTCCATCTTCCGTTTCTTTTATACCCAGTCTTTCGGGTCGGTGAATGAATATTACCATGTCTGCATCTTGTTCTATTGCTCCTGATTCGCGAAGGTCTGATAGTTGTGGGCGTTTGTGTAGTCCTGAACGTTTTTCCAGTTCACGATTAAGCTGAGACAATGCTATGATAGGTATATCCAATTCTTTGGCAAGTGCTTTTAGTGAGCGGGATATAATGCTGACTTCTTGTTCTCTGTTTGTACTTTTTTTTAAGTTGTCCGCATTCATTAGCTGCAAATAGTCTATTACTAATAATTTTATGTCGTGTTTTTTCTTTAGTCTTCTTGCAAGTGCTCTTAATTCAAATACGCTTAAGTTGGAGTCGTTTATGTATATTGGTGCTTTTGAAAGTTTTATAATGCGTTCGTTTAGTTGTTTCCAGTCGTTTTCTGTCATTTCACCGTTCATCATTTTACGGGCGTTGATATGTGTTTCCGAAGCCATTAATCTTCTTGCCAATTCTTTTTTCTCCATTTCCAATGAAAATATGGCTGCAGGCATACCATAATCTACTGCGGCATTTCTCATAATGTTTAGGGCAAATGCTGTTTTTCCCATTGAAGGTCTTGCAGCAATTATTATTAGATTGCCATTTTGCCACCCGTTTGTAATTGCATCGAGAGCGGTATATCCGGAAGGGACTCCCAGTAATTCTTTTTTGTGTTTTGATGCATATTCTATTTCTTTTATTACTTCGGATACTATTTTGTTTACAGGGTCAGTTTGTTGTTTCAATTGACCTTCGGATATTTGGAATAGCAGTTTTTCAGATTCGTTAAGCAGGTCTGCAACATCCGCTTCACTATCGTAAGCATTTTGTAATATTTCATTTGCTGCTCTTATGAGTTGTCGTTGCAAGTATTTTTGTGTAACTATTTTTGCATAGTATTCCAAATATATTGTTGAACTTACGGCACTTTGTAATGATGTAAGGTATTGAGCACCACCTATTTTTTTTAGATGTTCTTTTTCGTCAAGTTTATTTCTTACGGTAAATATATCTACAGGCTCATTGTCTTGTACGAGGGAAATCATTGCAGAATAAATAAGTTTATGTTTTTCATCATAAAAGGCATCTGGTCCCGGTATGATTTCTATTGCATCAAAAATAGCATTTTCGTCTATTAAAAATATTCCTAATAGTGCTTGTTCTATTTCTACTGCGTTTGGTGGTATTTTTTCAAATATTATTTCTTTGGGGTTGTTGTTTTTTTTAGCCATTGTCTTTTGTGTTTTTTTCTTGTGGTAATATTTCCATTTCTACTTTGTCTATTTTCTTTTTTGTGGAACTTAGTATTTTAAACTTAAAATTATCAATGATAATTTCTTCGTTAGGTTTAGGTATATCGTTGTGGTGTTCCAGTATAAAGCCTGCCAGTGTTTCGTATTCTTCGGAGCGTGGTAGTCCGAATAGGTATTTTTCATTTAGGTAATCTATTTCCAGTCTGCCTGAGAAAAGATATTTGTTGTTGCTAATTTTCTTTTCTATGTATTCAGGGTCGTCATATTCGTCTTCTATTTCTCCAATAAATTCTTCTAACAAGTCTTCTATGGTAACTATTCCTGCTGTGCCTCCAAATTCGTCTATTACTACTGCAATGCTTTTTTGTTTGTTTATGAATTCTGTAAGCAGGTCTTGTGCAGATAAGGTCTCAGGTACATATAATAGTGTTCTCAATATACTTTTGATGGTTTGTGGATGTTTGAATATGTCTAATACATGTACATATCCTATAATGTTATCAATGTTGTTTTCGTAAACAAGGATTTTGGAAAAACCACTTTCAATAAATAGTTGTCTCAACTTTTCTACAGGTTTGTTTATTTCTATTGCTACTATTTCTGTTCTTGGGACGGCACATTCTCTAATCTTGATTTCTGATAAATCTAATGCTTTTTTGAAGTAATTTAATTCATTTTTATCAGACGGATTTTCTTTTACTTCTTCTAAAAAGTGGTCTAAGTCTATTTTGCCAAATGTGAAATTGTTGGAGTTGTTTTCTTGTGAAAATCCCATTATTTTTAGTAAAAGATTGGAGAGGAAAATGGTAAATTTTGCAAGTGGATATAATATGTAATAAAAGAGGTAAACAGGTATTGCAAATATTCTCATAAATAAATTTGGGTGTGATACGAAAATTACTTTTGGCAAATATTCGGCAAAAATTAAAATAATAAATGTGGCAATGATTGTCTCAGATACTAATACAAATATGTCTGAATGTATGTATCCATATAAGATTGGGTTAAGTAAATTTGCCATTATCATACTGTATAATACGAGCATAATATTGTTGCCTATAAGCATTGTAGATATGTATTGAGAAGGAGTTTTAAGTAGTCGTGATACGATAGATGCCGATAGTTTATTGAGTTTTGCATCAAGCTCTGCTTGAAATTTATTGGCGGATATGTATGCAATTTCCATTCCTGAAAAAAAAGCTGATAATATTATTACTATGAGTATTTGTATAATCATAATCTGTTGATAACCATTATTTTTATGCGGTATGGTTTATGTGTGTTTTTTTATGTGTTCTAATTTTCAAAGTTACAAAAACTATTTTTATTACGATTTTGGTAATTGGGAATTTACTTTTTGGTATATTGCGAAACGCAATATTATGCCTTTTTCCGTTTCTTTAGTTTCATATATTTTTTTATATTGTTGCCAATTGATTTCGGGGAAAAATGCGTCTCCTTTATAACTGTGTTCTATGTGTGTTATGTATAATTTGTCTGCATAAGATAAAAATTGACGGTATATAGATGCACCTCCAATTATGAAGCATTCTTTGTGTTGGCAATATTGTAATACTTCCTCTATGCTGTGCATTATTTTTATTTGCGAGTGCTTTGTAGAGTATGATTTGTTATGGGTAAGCACTATGTTTTGTCTGCCTTTGAGTGGACGAAATTGTTCGGGGATGGAGTCAAATGTTTTGCGCCCCATTATTACGGGGTGTCCCATTGTGGTTTGTTTAAAATATTTCATGTCTTTGCTAAAATGCCAGGGCATTTTGTTGTTTAGTCCAATGGTTTTGTTTTGGTCATATGCTACTATTATTGATATCATTGTGGTAGTTATTTTAATACAAACCTTGCTGTTTTTCGGGTTTTTTGTTCTATAAATATTTCTTTTCCGCTTGTTATTCTTTCTAACAGTTTTTCAGTATAGTGGCGTATGGTTATAAGTGTAAGTCCTTTGTTATATAATACTTTAAATCTGCTTTTGAGTTCGGTTAACAATTCTTTGAAATAATACGGATTGTCGTTGAATACTATTGAAAAACTTATTGCACTATGCTGGAGTAATGAGGTTTTGATATGATAGCAGTTTAGTAATGAAAATAAAATTTCTATGTGTTCTTCTCCAATAAAAGAGAAATCAAGTGGGTAAATGGTTAATAATGTTTGATTTTCTTTGGCAATGAATATTGGAGGTAAAGGTTCTTGATTTTGTGCGGTTATTATGGTGCCTGTATCTTGAGGGTTGTAAAATGATTTTACATATAGAGGGATATTTTTGTTTTGTAATGGTTTTATTGTTTTGGGGTGTATTACTTGTGCACCATAATATGATAGTTCTATTGTTTCATGATAAGATAGTTTGTTGATTTTTGTAGCATCACGATATTTGTGTGGGTCTTTGTTGTATATGCCGTTTACATCTTTCCATACGGTAACTTCGTTGCTATCTAATACATATCCGAATATAGCGGCTGTGTAATCAGAGCCTTCTCTTCCGAGGGTTGTGGTTTCTCCTTTTTCATTTGATGCTATAAAGCCTTGTGTAATAATTATTTGTGGTTGATTTTTTAATGCTTTTTGTATCTTGTTGGGGGTGATTTGCCAATTTACATTTGCATTGCGGTAAGTGCCGTTTGTTATTATTAGTTTGCGAGCATCAAGCCAAGTGTTGTTTATACCATTGGTTTTTAAATATTCGTTTAGTATAGTGGTAGATATGAGTTCACCGTAAGAAACAATGGTGCTATAGTCTTTATCTGGATTGGATGGAGTGCTTAATATTAGTTGTTCTAATTGAAAAAAAAGATTTTCTACTTTTGTAGTGCAAGTATTATCTATTGAGGGAAATAAGTCTTTTATTATAGAGAAATGAAAATCTTTTATTTTTTGTAATTGTTTTTGAGCTAATTCCGCTTTGTGAGTAAGAAAATATTGGTGTAAGAGTTCCAAATTGTTGGTGGTTTTGTTCATTGCCGATGCAATGATTATAAGATTTTGGTTGCGGTGTTCATTTATTATTGAATAAAAATTTTTTATGTGTTCTGCATTATGTATTGAAGAGCCGCCGAATTTGAATACTTTATATTTCATTTTTATAAAAAGATTTTTATTCGGTATAGCCGAATTGTCTTAATAAATTGGGATTGTTTCGCCAGTTTTCTTTTACTTTTACATAAAGGTCTAAAAATACTTTGCGACCTAAAAATGCTTCTATTTCTTCGCGTGCTTGTATGCCTACTTTTTTTATTGCTTCTCCGTTTTTGCCTATAAGTATATATTTTTGTGTTCTGTGCATTACATATATTATGGCTTTTATTACTGTAATGTCTTCTTTTTCTTTAAATTCTTCTATTTGCACATCTACGGAATATGGTATTTCTTGGCGGTAATTAATGAAAATTTTTTCTCTTATTATTTCAGCCACAAAAAAGCGTTCCGTTTTGTCAGATATGTAGTCAGGGTCGTCATAGTATGGTGGGTGATATGGTAGTAATGCTATTATTCTGTTGAATAGTTCTGAAACATTATCTCCTTGTAGTGCCGATATTTTGTGAATTTCTGCATTAGGAAGTTTTTGTTTCCATATTTGTGCGGCTGTTTCTATTTCTTGTGCTGTGTGTTTATCTATTTTGTTTATTACCAGCAAAACAGGAATTTTGAGTTTGTTTATTCGTTGTATAATGTCATCATTTATACGCTTTATATCTTCTATGTCAGTGAGATATAATAATATGTCTGCGTCTTCTATGGCTGAAAATATGTAGTTGAGCATTCTTTTTTGCATTTCATATTTGGGGTTGAGAATGCCTGGTGTGTCCGAAAAAATTATTTGATAATTGTCTCCATTGAGTATTCCTAAAATACGATGTCGTGTTGTTTGAACTTTTGGTGTGGTAATTGATAGTTTTGTTCCTAAAAATGAGTTCATTAAGGTGGATTTGCCTACATTAGGATTGCCAATTATGTTTACATAGCCTGATTTGAATTTATGTTCTTTTTCTTGATGTGTCATAAAAAGGATATTTGGATATTATATTTTTATTTTGCAAAAATAATCATTTGTTTGGGAGTGTTTGGTATGTATTGAATATTTAGTTGTTGTTAATCTAATTTAAGTATTAAACTAAGTTTGAAAGTGAAATTTTTCTTGTAATTTGTAGAGGCATACGGAGGTAGTTTGTAGAATATACCTACTCCGAGTCCTTGAAAGCCTCCCGATAATATGTCGTTGATTATTAGTCCTGTTTCGGAATAAACTTTTGTGGGGACATTAAAGTTTATTCCCGTGTGATTTAGTTTGTTATCCATTTGTCCGTAAGCTATGCTGTATGCCAATACGAAGTTTGGTGCAAAGTGAGGTGTGTTTATAATTAGTTTTTTTAGGTCGTAGTAGAAATGACCTGCTATAAATTTGCTTGCGTAAAATGAGCATATATTCATTGTTTGAAATGTGTTACCTACCAATAAGTGGTCTTTGTAGTTGCTGCCACGTAGGTCGTATAGCAATGATAGTGGTATGTTGTCTTTTGTGTAGCCGGCTGTGATAGTGGTTCTGAATATTCCATAAAGATTTAGATCAAAATCTTTTTTTATCATCAATTCATATTTTTGGAATTCTAATCCTTCATTGTTAATTTTTATTCCTTTGGTAGCATTGAGGTATAAAACGGGATATTTGCCGGGCAAATTAAATACGCCGTCTATTGTTTTCATTATTTTTTCGCCAGGGGCATATCTTATTTGTATTCCTATTGTATTGTATTTAAAAGATGATAGCTGTGTGTTGTTGTATGTTATAAATTTATATCCGATGTGGTTTGTTTGTTGATTTTGACTTATGTTTAGTTGTCCTGAAAGATGAGTTGTTGCAAAGTTAATATTTGTATAATAACTTGTGTGATAATCCATGTTTTTTAAGTAAAAGAAACGATAACTTTCTGTACTTGATAGTGGGGGGTGGTATTTGTAAAAGTTGTATTTACCCATTTCTCTTACATCGTTGAGGTATCCAATATTTAACGATAAATTTTTGGTTTGAGTGAAAAGTGATATATTCCCTCCATAATTTTGCTTATGTATGCCAAAAGAATATGCATAATAACCAGCTATTGAAAAATTGTTTAATAGTCTTTCGTTTGTTTCAAGTCCCAAGCCTAAGCGGAATTTTTCGTAGAGGTTGTAGTTTAGTAATTTGTTTAGGTTAATGTTTACAAATCCAATTGGTATTTTTCCTGTGAGTAGATATTTAATAAGTGTGTATTTTCGTTCCAAGTGTTCGGCTTTACCGAGGCTATCTATTATATGATAAGTGAGGCTGTCTTGATGAGTTAAGGGGATTACTCTATAATTTTTTATTTTTTCTTCTGAATGTTTGAATGCTTTTGGAGATACATCTAGTGTTCCGAATTTAGGTTTGAGAGTGTCAGGTTTGCTATTTATTATTACATCAAAAAGGTATGTTTTGTCTATACCTGCCATTACATAATTGTCATTAAGTTCTATTCCATTAAATATCATTTGACTATTAAGTTGGTATGGCATCCATTGTCCTGAAAATTTTTTATAATTCTGTATTATTTTTATATAAAATTCGCCTTGTTCTACAGGTTCTGCAATTATGTTTCTTACAGCATAGTCTGGTGTGGATATGTATAGCACACCTTTAAGGGCATCAAAATTTTTACCCTTGCGTGGTCTGAATTTGATTATGAAAACGGTATCACCTTCTTGTGTGTATGAGGTGTCTAATATGAGAAAAAGATATTTTTTCCAACTGTTTTCTGCAAGGGGACTTAAATATTTTTTGTCAAGCAAATTTATTTGTGAGTTGTAGCATGAAAAAGATTGAAATTGTGTTGCCAATACTATAAATGTAGGTATTGTAAATCCTGATACTCTGGAGGCTAATACTTTTTCGTAACTTTTGTCAGGTTTTTCAAAGTAGCGTTCACTTACCGTTTCTATCAGGAATAAATGTTGTTTGTTTAGGAAGTGGGCTATTTTGCTTGTATCTGTTTGTGTGGTGTCTATATAAAAAAGTGTGTCTCCTTTTGATATTATTTTATCTTTTTTTATGCCTGTAAAATACATTTTGTTGTATGATTTGTAATAAAATGAGTTGAGGTGTTTTTGCGGGTCATTTATTGTTTTGTTTTTTATTGCCAGTTTTATTATTCTATGGGCTGGATTTTCTGTTGGTAATATTACTACTTCTTTGAGTATAAATGATTTTGGTTGCATTTTGATTATTATGTTTTGTGTGGAGTGTTTTACTATAATGGTAGTATCATTGTATCCTATGTAAGAGAGTTTTAATGATAAAGGAAGTTTATCTTTCACTGTGGTTATTTTGAATTGTCCGTCAAGTGCTGTTATTACTCCTTTGTTTGCTCCGTATATTATGTTTACAAAGGCTAGAGGTGCTTTTGTTTTGCTGTCTATTACTTTTCCTTTTATTGTTATATTGGTTGTTTGTGCTGTGATTGTTAATGAAAACAAGGCTAAAAAGAGAATTAGAAAAAAATATTTTTTTTGTATCATTATTTTTTGTCTTTCAGGTGTTTGTGTTTCCATCTTCTATGTGACCATAACCAGTATTCGGGAGCATTGTTTATTGTGTTTTCCAGTAAAGTGTGAAAATGTTTAGTTATTTCTCCTTCTTGTGTTTCGTTTGGTGATTCGGTAATGAGTTTGAACTGCACATTGTATTTGTTGTGCTTGCGTGGTGTCATTTCTGCATATACTACTGCTGCATCAAAGCGTTTTGCAAGTTTTTCGGGTCCTAAAAATACGGGAGTATCTTGATTAAGAAATTTTATCCAGTAGTTTATTTCATTGGCGGTAGGGGTTTGGTCCGCCACAAATGCGGCTAACCAAGGATTAGGTTTTCGTGAAAGGTTTATAAGTCCTCTTAATGTTTCTTTCATTGCAAAAGCATAGCCTCCAAAACGGACACGCTTTTTTTTCATATATTCATTAAAAAATTTGTCATTTAGTGGCTTGTAAATTACTACGCCTGTATGGTTCATTATAAGTGGCATTGCCAACATCCATTCCCACATGCCATAATGTCCCATAACTAATACAATACGTTTGTTTTTTTTATGTAATTCATTAAGTAAATCTATGTTTTTGAAGTATATGCGTTTTAGCATGTTTTGGGGTGATATTCTAAAAAAAATCAGGCTTTCTATTATTAAATTTGATAAATGTTTGTAAAATTTTTTTTCTATTTGTTTAAGTTCTTTGTTTTGTTTTTGAGGAAATGAATTTTTTAAGTTTTCCCAAACTACATTTCTACGATATTTTGTTATATGAAATATGGTAAAAAATAGTAAATCACGCCAACGCCGTAATAAAAATAGCGGTTGTATGGCAAACAGATATATTATTCCGATAGTTATTTTCCCAGTTATTTTATTCATTTGGCATGATGTCTCTGTCTAAATGACCACCTACATAATTACCTATTCTATTGTTATACGGGTCGTATCCAACATTAGACCGTTTGTCAAGATATGCTTTCCAATTTGGGATATATACTTCACCTCTGGCTGTAGAATGCAATAGACGGTATCCATTATAATTAAGGTCGGGGTTATAAAAAACGAATTTCACACTGTTTTGACCTTTTAGATGATAGTAATACCATATTTCATACGGTAATAAACCTGGGTCATGTTCTTCCGTAAGTATGTCATCGGGAGGACCATATTGCAAATATACTCGCCCTCTGTCTGTTTCGTATCCTTGGGATACTTGTGTAGAGAAGTGTTTGTTTACATATTTTACTTGAGCGAGATATTGTTTCCATGCTTTTTGTGGATTTTTAGGATTACGTTTTAGCCAAAATCCATATAGGAAACTTCTCATAAGTTTAATTTCTTGAACTTTGGTTTGATTGCGTATGTAGTTCAGTTCTTTTGGATCTGCTATTGGATATAAATATGAAATATAAAATGGAAGGGAGTCTGCCGGAACATTTGCTACAAATGTAGTATCTATATTTACATTTTTTTGTATGTTTTCTAATAGCTTCTTGTCTAAAGTAGGATTGCTTCTTTCAAATAAATAATGTTGTTGGGTTATTAGTCTATTTTTTTTGTTTCTTATTTCAAATACCAGATAATATTTTCCGGATGGTAAGTTTTTTATGTCTATAATGTTAGATGCTATCAATACTTGTGTCGGTTTTGCTCTTTCGAAAAATACATATTTGGGTAATATCTCCAAATTATCAGCGTTTTGTAAATACATTTTTAATAAAAACGGTTCTTTGTTAAAAACTTTGTCTGTATTGTATATTTCCAGATAGTATTTTAACTTTTTTTCGCTTTCGGGGAAAAAGTCAGAAACATAAGGAGTAATAAAATAGTCATTTTTTATAAAATTTGGCATTTGTTGTTTTTCTATTATTTTAGCAGGCTTTATGCTACTTGCAAATTCTATTCCCGAAAAAAATATACTGTCTGAGTAGAAATTTGAAAAGTCTAAGTTTACTTTATATTTTATTGGTTTGGCATTTGAATTTGCATCTTGTATTGTAAAGTCTAAAGTATATGGTTTGAATGCCATTTTGAAGCGTTGCACATCAACAAAGTTGGGGGAGGGTGCTTCCTTGGTTTTTTTCACAGGTCCTTTAAGTTGGTATTTTTTGAAATCAACTATTGTGTCGTTTTGTTTTAGAAGTATTTGTATGTTTATTTCGGGTTGAAATCCTTGTTGTGTACTACTTTGTATAGGAACATATTTTGCAGTATTACCAATGAATGAGAAATATAATTCTACATACATTGAGTCTGTGCCCGGTAAATAATAAGGCACATAATATAAAAATACAGATAAGGGTTTGTCTTTAGAGGTTTG
>CAYQWX010000022.1:0-14175 GCA_964421355.1 uncultured Bacteroidales bacterium | reverse complement strand
GAGGTTTGAGCATAAATAGTTTGCCAAAATAGTAATAATATGCTACTTAGATAAATTATTTTTTTCATTGATGCGCGTTGTTGTTGTCTGCAATAAATTACAGCTTATTGTTTTACCTACCCATTAGTTCTTTAATTTTTTCATATACTATATCTACATGTTTTACTATGCCGTTTTTTCTTTTTTGATGAACTTTTACATTGTACCAAGCATGAGCAATTTTACCTTCGGGGTCAATTATGAATGTAGAGCGTATGGTACCTTCTGATTCTTTGCCATACATTTTTTTTATTCCCCATGCACCATAAGCTTTGTGAACTTCTTTGTCAGTGTCGCTTAATAATGTTATTCCTAAGTTGTGTTTTTTTACAAATTTATTATGAGAGTCAGTGGAATCTTTACTTATACCTATTATTTCAACTTGTAAATTGTCAAAATCTTTTTTTCTTTCCGTAAAATCTATTGCTTCCTTTGTGCACCCGCTTGTGTTATCTTTAGGATAAAAATATACTACTACCCATTTGTTTTTCAAATCTTTTAAACAAATTTCTTTTCCGTTTGTTTCAGGTAAACAAAAATCAGGGGCTTGTTGTCCTATTTCCAGTTTCATTGTTATTTGTTTTTCTTGTTTTTATAACTACAAAGATAAAATGTTTTTTGATTGATTATAGTAATTTGTGTATTTTTAGCAACAAGTAAAAAATATGTATATTGCACTTGCATAATTTGTATTTATGAAAACTTTGGCAGAAATACCTAAAATAAATATACCATTATCCAAAAGTTTGTTGCAAAGAGGATTGCTGGCTAATTTGTTGTCATTGGGGAAAGTTGATGTTGTGGCTATGTCTAATGCTGATGATGTGAAAGTTTATACAGGTATTAAACAAGTGTTTAATAATTTTCTTAATGATAAAAAAGCTGTTTTTTTTGTTGGAGAATCGGGGTTTTGGGCAAGGGCCCTTATGGGAGCTTTACCTGTGTTTGGAAAATCGTTTGAGATAGATGGGAAAGGGAGTTTACTTAAAAGAGATTTTTCAAAAACAAAAGATGCTCTTGGAAAATTAGGAATAAATGTAAATTTGAAAGATGATAAATATCTGCCTGCAAAGATGTCTGGACAAATAAGGGAAGCTACATATAAAATAGATGCTTCTTTTTCTTCACAGCATGTATCAGGATTGATTTTTGGTTTGACTTTGCTTAATGATGATACAGAGTTGATATTGCAAAATCCGGTAAGTATTCCGTATATAAAGATGACTATAGATGTTTTGAGAAAAACGGGAATTGATATAGAATTTAATGGAGTTGATACGGTTAAAATATTTGGTAATCAAAAGTTTTCTAAAGTAAAACTTAGTATAGAAAGTGATTGGAGTGGGGCAGCATTTTTTGTTGTTTATGGACTAATAAAAGAAAATATAATATTGAAAAATATTGTTTATCCGTCTTTGCAGGGAGATGCTGATAGATGTATTGCTTTGTTGAATTATACGGGTGCAGATTATAATTTTATTAATTCAAATCTCTACATAAATAAAGGACATTTATTACCTTTAAAGATTGATTTAACCGATAATCCTGATTTATTTCCGCCGTTTGTTGTGTATAGTATGTTTGCCGATGGCGTATCGGAATTAGTAGGGGTATCAAGGTTATTTAATAAGGAAAGTAATAGGGCAGAGGCTTTAATAAATGAGTTTAATAAATTGGGCGTGAATATAACATTGGATAGAAATAAAATGTTGATACAAGGAGGACAAAAAATAAAAGATAATGTAAGTGTTGATTCTCATAGAGATCATCGTATAGCAATGGCTTTGGCTATGGCAGCAAAAATTGCAGGAGTGAAAGTTGATATAAAAAATAAAGATAGTGTAAAAAAATCTTTTCCTAATTTTTTTGAAGAGTTATCAAAATTAAAATAAAATATTTTATGGGAAATACAATTGGTTCTTTATTTAGGTTCACATCGTTTGGAGAGTCTCACGGTGCAATGATAGGAGGTGTAATAGATGGGTGTCCTGCAGGAATAAATGTGGATTATGTACTTATAAATAGTGAATTGTCTCGGAGAAAAGGAGGAGCGTATTTGTTTTCTACTAAACGAGTGGAGGATGATAAAGTTGAGTTTTTTTCAGGGATATTTGAAGGAAAGACATTGGGAACTCCTATTGCTTTTGGTATTAGAAATAACGATGTGCGTTCACAAGACTATGAAAGTATAAAAAATATTTACCGTCCTTCACATGCAGACTATGGGTATGAAGTTAAATATGGTATTCGTGACTATAGAGGAGGAGGAAGGGCTTCTGCTCGTGAAACTGTTGCCAGGGTGGTAGCTGGTGCTTTTGCCAAAATGATATTGAGACAAGAAAATTTGATTTGTATGGGTTATGTGTCTGAAATTGCAGGAATAAAAGCAAATGTGTTAAATGCTGATTTTAATCCTGATATGTTAAACGATTCAATATTACAGATGCCCGATGCTATAGCAGAAAACAAAGCGGTAAAGAAATTGAAAAAATTGAAAGAAAAAGGAGATACGGCAGGAGGAATTATTACCGTAGTTTGTAAAAATGTATTAGCAGGGTTGGGAGAACCTGTATTTGATAAATTGGAAGCGGAGATAGCCAAAGCAGTTTTATCTATTCCTGCGGCAAAAGGAATTGAGTTTGGAGCAGGATTTAATTTTGCACGAATGACAGGAACGGAGGCAAATGATATTTTTGTAAATAGAGGTGGAAAAATTACAACTAAAACTAATAATAATGGTGGAATAATAGGAGGAATTAGCACGGGAGCGGATATAGTCTTTAATGTGGTATTTAAGCCTGTTTCTACCGTATTTGTAGAACAAAATACGGTTGATTCCGCCGGCAGAGAAGTTAGTTATATTCCACAAGGAAGGCATGATGTTACGGTATTACCACGAGCTGTTGTTATTGTAGAAAGTATGACTGCCATTGTGCTTGCGGATATGCTTTTAAGACAAAAAGCGATAAAATAACAATTTTATATTGCTTTAAGGCTTATATCCAAGCTTTGAAATTTATGAGTGAGAGCTCCTACGGATATATAATCTACTCCGCATAATGCATAATCTCTTACATTGTGTAAGCCAATACCACCTGATGATTCTGTTTCTACAGTTTTATTAATTAGTTTTACCGCTTTTATAGTGTCTTCTATTGAAAAGTTGTCTAACATTATTCGGTCTATGCTTCCTGTTTGCAATATTGTTTCAACTTCTGATAAATTCCGTGCTTCTATTTCTATTTTTAAGGGTAAGTTATGTTTTTGCAAGTAGTCATTTACTTTAGTTATTGCTTGCTTAATTCCACCTGCATAGTCTATGTGGTTGTCTTTTATCATTATCATGTCGTAAAGTCCCATTCTATGATTGTGTCCACCTCCTATTTTTACGGCAAGTTTTTCCAAATATCGTAGTGTAGGGGTTGTTTTACGTGTGTCCAATATTTTGGCATTTGTGTCTTTCACCGCTTCTACAAACTTGTTGGTAAGAGTAGCAATACCACTCATTCGTTGCATTATATTAAGCACTAATCGTTCTGATTTTAGTATTGAGAGTACACTCCCTTCTACAAATAAACCTATATCTCCGTTTTTTACTTTATCACCATCATTTAACAGTTGTGTTATTTTTAAGGAGGGGTCGCAATACAGGAATACTTTTTTCGCTATTTCCATACCAGCAAGTACTCCTTCTTCTTTGATAAGTAATTTTGCTTTGCCATGAGTTTGCGGAGGGATACAAGCAAGTGAAGTATGGTCTCCTGTTTTTATATCTTCTTCAAAAGCTTTTTCTATAAGTTCTTTTAACCATTTATCAAATTCTGTCATCTTTTTAATTCTTTTCTTCTATTCTAAATTGAGTGATAAGAGGCAAGGTTACACTGTTTTTTATTATATAAAATACTCTGAATGTTCCGTTATTAGTTTCTAAATTTCCTATGCAATATTTAGAATCGTTTTTACCGCTTGAATGCAATAATTCAAAACTTTTAGGTTTGTGCTGCTTAAAGAAGTCTTTTAATATGTTTTTTGTTTGACTTGCACTAAAAATACCTTCTTTTGATAGTATTGATGCATCTATAGTAGCGGCAAAATGATTTGATATTTCATCTACATTTCCTATTTGTAATGCCTTGTTGATAGATGTTATTGTGCTTTTGTAAGGATCTTTACATTGAGATTGTGCAAATGTCGTGCTTATCAAAGCAACAGTTAATACAAGAAGTAACTTTTTCATAATATTTGTTTTTTGGTATGTTATTACAAATTTTATGCTAATATAATTTTTTTATTTGACACATAGAATATTAGTAAATTATTTTTTAAAAAGAATATTTTTAATTATAGTTGAGAACTCATTGTATATTAAGGAATTAGCTGCGATTATTTCTTCTCCGAATAAATAATTTTCTCCACCTTTGAAATCGGATATTTTTCCACCGGCTTCTTGTACAATGAATGCTCCTGCTGCAACATCCCAACTTTTTAAACTGTATTCATAAAAAGCATCAAATCTACCGCAAGCAACATAGGCAAGATCTACTGCTGCACTGCCAAGACGGCGTAGTCCGAGAGATTTTTCCATAAAATATTTAAGTGTATTCATATAGTTATCCAAAAGGCTGTAATCTCTGAACGGAAATCCAGTTGCAATAAGAGAATCATATACTTTTGAAGTATTTGATACTTTTATTTGATTGCCATTAAGGAATGCACCTCCGTTTTTCCATGCATAAAACATTTCGTTGTGGGATACTTCGTATATTATGCCTCCACATAATTTGTTGTTTTGTAATAGAGCAATGCTTATGGAGTAAGGTGCCAGTTTGTGAATATAATTTGTAGTACCGTCAAGTGGGTCTATTATCCATACAAGTTCTTTGTTTAATTCTGTTTTTACGGTTTTTTCTTCTGTTATGAATCCTGCATTTGGAGTAATCTGTTTAAGTTTTTCTACCAAAATAGATTCCGATGTTTTATCTACATAAGTTACAAAATCGTGAGTACCCTTAGTTTGTATATCTTTATGTGATATTCTACCTATTTCATTTCTTAAAAATGTTCCTGCTTCACGAGCTACTACCAAAGCCTTTGTTATTATGTCTTGTATTTGATTTTCCATGTTTTTTTATTTTAATAATAATCCTGTTATACCTGTTATTAATCCTACGATTATGTTTATTCCTTTTACTTTTAAAAAGTCTGTACGGGATTCTGCCAATAATGGTAACATACCGTGTCCGTCTTGTACTATTGAGTTGGCAAGTAATATTGCAAACGGGATACTTCCTTGTGCAAATAGAGTTACAAATACCAAATGTGGTCCAGATTCTGGAATTATACCTATTAAGATTGCTATTATTAATATTATCCACACATTTTGTTGTACCCAATTGTGTATATCAATATATTTTTCTAAAGAATGTAAAATAAGTAATGTGCCAAATGTCCATATAAATATTTTGAATAGATGTTTTTTGAAAATATGGTTCCAAATATGTTCTTCTATAAAATGATCAGGAGTAGTAAAGAATATAAACAGAGAAAAAATTATTCCTGAAAAAAATATCCATTTTTTCCAATTCCATTCTTGAGGACCTATGGAGGAAGATAGTAGTAATATTAAAAACGTGAAACCTATAAATAATAATAAGAAGCGTGTAAAACTCATATTTTTTAGTTGCGGAATTATCATTTCTTTTTTGAAACAAACGCATTGTTCTTTTATTTTATTGTGATAGGGAAGTGGTTCGTTCCGTTTGGTAAAGTAGTTTTTGTTTTTAAATGCATAATATACTGCTATTCCTGATAGTATGGATATTATAAAAATAATAATATGAAGTTTTATTGCGGCTTTAGGAATCATAGAAAACATGATGAATGCTTCGTCTCCCGATGTTGCAATCATGGTGGTAACCAATGCAGCAAGTCCGATAGCTCTGTGTATGTATAAGCTTACCATAGTATATGCTCCAAGACAACCCGGAGTAATGCCGAAAAAAGCTCCTATAATTATTTGACCTATAGGTTTTTCATTAAGAGAGGCAGTTAATAATGCTTTTGTTTGGACATTTATATATTCTACTAAAAGCATCATCATCATTACCAGTGATGTGATGATGAAAGCCTGTTTACTGCTTTGTGTGAGTATTTCTAACATGCTTTGTGAATGGGCTTTTTTTTATTGTGTTCCCATAAAATATTTTTTCATGCGGGAAAAAATACTTTCTTGCTTATTTCTTTTTGTTGGTGGAATAAAGTTTTCCGATGTTTGCAGTTTTTCCAAAATTTTTCTTTCTTCTTTTGTTAATTTTTCAGGTATCCAGACATTTACATTTATAAAAAGGTCTCCTCTGTCTCGTCTGCCATATGTTGGAAGTCCTTTGCCTTTGAGTCTAAGTATTTTAGATGGTTGTGTGCCCGGTTCTATCTTTATTCTTGCTTTTCCTTCCAATGTAGGAATTTCTACTTGTGTGCCTAATGCGGCATCTGGAATGCTTAGGAATAAATCATAATGAAGGTTTTCTCCGTCTCTTATGAAGTGTTCGTGTTCTTTTTCGTGTATTTCTACTATTAAATCTCCGTTTATTCCGCCTCGTTTAGGGGCATTTCCTTTTCCTCTGTATCTTAGTTGCATGCCATCTTCTACACCTGCAGGAATATTTAGTTCTATTATTTCTTCTTTTTTTATGACTCCTTCACCATGGCAATATTGGCAGTTTTCGTTTATAAGTCTGCCTTCGCCTCCACATGTGGGACAAACGGAAGTAGTTTGTACTCTACCAAAAAAAGATGAACGCACCTGAGTAACCATTCCACTGCCGTGACAAGTGGGACAAGTACGGAATGATGTACCGTTTTTAGCACCCGTACCGTTACAGTGTTCACATGCTACAAGTTTTTTTATTTTTATCTTTTTAGTAACTCCTTTTGCTATTTCTTCTAATGTTAGTGATATTGATATTTTTATGTTGCTTCCTTTTTTTTGTTGTTTTCTGGCTCTACTATGCCCCGAAGAAAAACCGCCTCCAAACCCACCACCAAATATATCTCCAAAAATGTCGCTAAAATTGGAGAATATGTCATCCATATTCATACCGCTAAATCCACCGGAGCCACTACTTCCTACTCCTGCGTGACCGAATTGGTCATATCTTTGTCTTTTTTCTGGGTCGCTTAAAACACTATATGCTTCTGCCGCTTCTTTAAATTTTTCTTCTGCTTCTTTGTTTCCAGGATTTTTATCCGGATGATATTTTATAGCAATTTTTCTGTATGCTTTTTTTATTTCTTCTATGGTAGCTGTCCGTGATACTCCCAATATTTCGTAATAATCCCTTTTACTCATAATTTTTATACTCTTCTATGATACGGTTAATTTTTAATGCTACAAAGTTAGTTTTCTTTTTGGTTGTTTGAGGTATTATTTGCTTCATTTTCTTCGGAGTAATCGCCAATTACAACTTTTGAATGTCTTAGGATTTTATCATTTAGGTAATATCCTTTTTCTACTACATCTACTATTTTATCTTTCATTTCAGGGTCTTGTACAGGTATTTTGGTAAGAGCGTTATGTAGTTCGGGGTCAAAATCTTTGTGTAACGCTTCTATTTCACTTACTCCAAGTTTGTTTAATAGTTTTGTTAATTTATTATATATCAGCTTAAAACCTTCTTTTAAATGCTCACTTTCTTGTATGTTTTCATTTGCTTTTATTGCTCTTTCAAAATCGTCAACTATTGGTAGGAGCTCCAATAATACCTTTTCGGAAGCATTTTTTATTATATCTGCTTTTTCGTTTAGTGTGCGTTTACGGAAGTTATCAAATTCTGCCATAAGACGTATATATTTTTCATTTGCCTCTTCAAGCTGCTGTTTTAAGGATTTTATTTCTTCCTGTAGTTTTTCTATTTCAGTATGTTTTTTGGGTGATTTATCTGCCTTTTTTTTGTTTTCTTTTTTCATTTTTTTTTGTCCTTTATTTTCGTTTATTGTAGCTTGTTTAGTTTCTTTTTCCATAGTTATATAGATTTTTTCGCTTCTTTTTAGCAAATATTTTGCCACATGTGATTATTCTGACAATTTGTCTATTGATTCAGTTTTTCCCGTTATTTTTTCTGCTTGTGAATCTATTTGTGTATGTGTGTGTTTGTATTTTATCAAAGCTATTGTCATTATTATACTTGTTACTATAATATTGAAAAATAATATTCCATAATTAAAATCTTGAATTTGATGTTGTTTGGGAATCACATAAAAAAGTAAAATGGTAATCAAGCCTCTTGGTGCAATAAATATTTCAGGGAATAAATTTTTGCCTACAGCAAATCGTAAAAATATATATCTAAAACCATATATGACAATAAGTAATAGAATGGAAATAATCCAAACTTTAAAATCTAAAAGGGAAGATAAGGCCAGTGTAATGCCAAAAATGACAAAGAAAAAAGTACGAATAATAAATGATGTTTCAAATGTAATAAGTTTAATGTCTTCTGTAGTTTCATCAAGTGCATGTTTATCACATTTTTTTTGTAAAAATTTAGGAATAAATATTTTTCTATTGTTTGCCACTATTCCATATATCAGAATGATAATAAGTGAAGAGAGATGTAGTGTTTTTCCTATTGCAAAAAATAAAATGAGAATTGAAATGAATAGAAATAGTTTTATACGGGTTTTTAGTTTTTGTGAAATATAAATCATAAGGTATGATAGTGCAAATGCTAATATTATAGTTAGTAAAAAGTTTGTTATTACTTTGAACGAAAATGATGTGATATTATCATGGTCAGGAAACATTAGAAGTGAATAAAATACAATTATGCCAAGTATGTCGGAAAGAGTACTTTCATAAATAAGAAATTCTTTTTTATTGTTACTTAGATTTTCTATGCTTGGTATTACTATTGCAGAGCTTATAATTGATATTGGTGTGGCGTATAATGCAGCAGTGAAAAAGTCCATTGTAAAAAATAGTTGATATATTTTTGCAATTACAAAAACATTTATGGTAATAGATGCAAATGCTACCAATAAAGCCTTGAGTATTGTTTTTGTTTTATCTTTATTAAGCTCCAGTTCCAATGCCGATTCTAACACAATCATAATAAGTCCTATTATACCGAGTATTTGTAGTATGGGGAACCAGTTGTAATCATCATAGCCTGTAATTGTTAATCCGGCTTTTATAAATAATCCTAAGGTGATAAGTAATAGTACGGAAGGAATATTTGTTCGTTTTGAGATTATGTTAAAAAAATAAGAAATTATAACTATAAGTGATGCAGAAATGATTATATAATAAGGGTTTATTTGTTCCATTGTTTAGTTTTTTAGAAATTGTAAAAATATAGTATTTTTAACATAAAAATATAAATAGGAACAACATCCTAAAAATATGAATAAAAATTATACCTTTGCAAATAGATAAAAAGTAAAAGTTTTTTGATTTGATATATATGCGTAGATTAGGTTTTATATTATTTGTTTTTTTACTGGCAATAAATGTATCTGGACAAATAAATAGATATGGTAGTGTGTTACCTTCATATTTTTCTCCTGAGGATTATAAGGGGAATTCCCGTAATTATGCTGTACTGGTAAATGAAAAAACAGGAGTATTGTATGTTGCCAATTCTAATGGTAGCATAATGATTTATGATGGCAGAATATGGAAAAAACTTTATTTGAATAACAAATCTTTAGTTTATAGCTTGGCTCAGGACAGTAGTGGTATTGTATATGTTGGGGGTAAAGATGAATTTGGATACATACAGCTTGACAAAACTGGAGATTATGTATATAAATCTATAAGTGATAGTGTCGTTAAAAAATATGGTATAAATAATCAAAATATATGGAAAATATATTATTACAATAATAAGGTTTATTACTGTACACTTAAAAACATAATAGAATATGATTTGAATAAAGGAGAATTTAAAAAATTTTCACTACCCAAAAATAACTTTCTTACATTTTTGAATAATAGAAATGGAGACATATACACAGGTAATTATAATCAAGGATTACTTAAATTAGAAGGGGATACTGTAAAACAAGTAATAAATGGAGAATATTTCAAAGGAGTAGATATTTTTTCTATAGTTCCTTATTCATCTAATAAACTGCTTATATCATATAAAAAGGATAAACCTGACGAAAATGGAATAATAAATTATGTAGTAACGTATAATATAAATACAGGGAAAATAACTCAACTCAATTTTCATACATCAAACGGTATAGATTTAACTAATGAGTTTGGAAAGTATTGGATATATGATATCACACCGTTATCTGACGGTTTATTTATGTTTTCAACACTTGGTAATGGAGGATATATTATTGATGAAAATGGGACGGTAATAGAAGAATATTCTACTAAATTTGGATTTAAAGATGATGTTTTTATAAATGCTTATTTTAACCATAGGAATAAAGATATTTGGGTAGTAACTGATAATGGTTTGTATTTATTAAATTCCTCTATGCCTGTTAGAAAATATGATGAAAATTACTCATTAACTAAATCGGTAAGCCAAATTATAAAATTTGATAATAAAGATATTTATCTATTATTTATTTCAGGTTTTTTAAATTTTGATTATGAAAATATTTATCCTAAATTGGAGACTAAATATGAGACTAACGGAGCAACAATTTTAACAGCCTTCCCTGTTTTATTACATAATTACAAAGGTGTATTATTAGGAGGAACGAGATTGTTAACTTTTTGGCAAAAAGATAAAATAAAACCAATATCAAACAACTATATTGTATATACAATAGCTCAAGATAGCAAGGACTCTTCAAAATTTTATATAGGCTATGAAAGAGGATTATCTATTGCGAAAGTAGATTCTAATGGAAATTGGAAAATAAAAGATGCTTATAATTTTGGGAATGTTCAATCTTTATTTGTAGATAAAAAATATTTATGGGTAGTTGTACTCTCAAAAGGATTGTATAAAGTGGATTTAGAAACAGGTAAATATGAACATTATCTACCTGGGAAAAACGGATTACCTGAAGATTTAGGCTTTTATTTAGGTAAATGGAATGGTAATTTAATTGTTGGTAGTAGTAATGGTCTTTTGAAATATGATAGAGGTAAAGATTATTTTTATCCTGTAAATATCTCAAAAACAGTAATAGACAAAGAGCCTATAAATTATATAAATACTATTTCTTCTGATGTTTTGTGGATTGTTAAAAAACAACAAGTATTAAGGTTGGAAAAGCAAGGGAATACAATATTATTATTGCCTCCAACAGTAAATTTATTACCTAAAATGAGTATAAACAATATTTTAGAGGATACTTCAAATGGTTATGCTTTAATAGCCGGATCAAAAGGGGTATATTCCATATTGTTACCCAACGAAAATGACAAGTATTTAAAGAATTTATTATTGTTTGATACTGTACGGGTATATCATCCTTTTATAAAAATGTCGCTATTACAAAGTGATTCTGTTTTGTTTAATGGTATGTTTTACAATACCAAAATAGTGGGAACCGATACAATGTTGATCCCCACAAATAATCAAAATAAAAATTTCAATTTTGTATTTCCTTTCAAATTTAGAAGTTTCACTTTTACTTTTTCTTATCCACAATATACTGGGAAAGTAGAATACAGTTATTTCCTTAAAGGTTTTAGTAATAATTGGTCAAGTTGGACTAATAACAACCAAGCTGTATTTACAAACTTAAAAGAAGGTGATTATACCTTATTGGTGAAAGCAAGAGATATATTTGGAGTAGAAAGTCAAGTAGAAAAACTGCAATTTACGATATTGGCACCATGGTATAAAACTGTGTGGGCATATTTAGCTTATGTTATAATTACAATCTTTTTAGTAATACTTATTGTTAAAGTATATACGCGTAAGTTGGAACGTGATAAAAAACGTTTGGAAAAAATAGTACAAGAACGTACTGCTGAAATAGCAAAAAAGAATAAGCGTTTAGAAGAATTGGTAGAAGAAGTAACCGAACAAAAAAAGATAATAGAAGAAAAGAATAAAGACATTACTGACAGTATTCGTTATGCAGAACAAATTCAAGTGGCAGTATTGCCAAATAATTATGAAGGACTTGAAAATGAAGTAGAACTATTTGTTTATTTCAAACCTAAAGATATAGTAAGTGGAGATTTCTATTTTGTGAAATATTTGAGAATTTTGGATGTGTTGGTTGCGGCGGCAGTTGATTGTACCGGTCATGGTGTACCTGGAGCTTTTATGAGTCTGTTGGGAGTAACTTTTTTGAATGATATATTTGGACGTAGGCAATTATATCATAGCAACGAGGTATTAGATGAGTTGAGAAACCGTGTGATAAGAGCGTTAAATCAAGAAAAAGAGGCAGAAGAGGAAGATAAGAAAAAAGATGGAATGGATATTGCTTTAGTTGAATATTATGTAAAGAAAAAACATTTGGAATTTTCTGGTGCGAACAATCCTCTTTATTTAGTGCGAAAACGTGGGGAAATAGTTCCCGAAGGCTATAAAAGAGTGTTAGACGAATCAGATTTTGATAATGTACTTTATGAGTTTGCTGCAGATAGACAGCCAGTAGGTTTTTCTTATAATCAGCATCCGTTTAGTCGCATAGATTTAGATTTAATTAGTGGTGATATAATATACTTGTTTAGTGATGGCTTTGCAGATCAGTTTGGAGGACCAAAAGGTAAGAAATATACTTATAAACGATTCAAAAGGTTGTTTTTGTCTATTGCTAACCTACCTATGAATGAACAACAAAAAATACTTGATAAAGAACGACAAAGATGGATTAGCCAAGCAGGAGAAGAACAGATTGACGACCAACTTGTGATAGGGATAAAAATATTGTAATGGAATATGATATCGTATGAGATTTGGATTATTATTTTGTGGACAGGAGCATTTCTAACTCTACATTCTTACATTTTTTTCCCTTTGTTCTTAAAAGCAATTACTAAAAATAAATCACTTTCAGATTATAAAAAATATAATGTTGGCAATAACTTACCATTTGTTTCAATAGTAATGGCTGTACATAATGAGGAGAGAGTGATTGCTAATAAAATAGAATCGGTTTTTAACAGTAATTATCCTACAAACAAAATAGAATTTCTTATTGGGTCGGATTGTTCTACTGATGCAACAAATGAGATTTTAGAAAAACTTACAAAAAAGTATCCTATCAAATTGTTTAATTATTCCCAACGGACAGGAAAAGTTAAAATAATAAACGATTTGGTGCAGTTGGCTTCTCATGATATAATTATTTCTACCGATGCAAAAGCTTTCTTTTTATCAGATACTATATATCAGCTTATTACTTATCTCAAAGATGAAAGAGTAGGGGCTACAGGTGGATATTTGTTAAATAAGGTAACAGATAAAACAGGTATTTCCATTCAGGAAAATAAGTATATGGATAGGGAAATGGATATAAAATACTGGGAGACATTATATTGTGGTTGTCCTGTGGGATTGTATGGAGCTATGTATGCAATTAAAAAAGAATATTTTGTGTCCGTGCCTGAAAATATGTTTGTAGATGACTTTTACATTACAATGAAAATATATGAGCAAGGTAAAAAAGCTATTTTTAATTCTAAAGCCCAAGCCGTAGAAAATGTTCCTAACGCTATTTCGGAAGAGTTTAGACGGAAAGTTAGAATTGCTATTGGAAATTATCAAAATTTGAAAGCATTTGCCCATATTTTTTTATTACATCCTTTTAGTAAATTGGGATTTTGTTTTTTTTCTCATAAAGTATTAAGGTGGAAAGTGCCCTTTTTTATGATATTTGCGGGAATTGCTTTATTGTTTTTATATCCATATAGTCAATTTTATAAGTTATTAGGGATTGGATACCTTTTGTTTTTAACTATTCCGATTTTAGATAAAATATTTATTTCTGTAGGAATACATCTAAAAGCATTAAGATTTATAACACATTTTATAGTAATGAACTTAGCATTATTGGTTGGTTTTATTAAGTTTTTGAAAGGAGCAGATAAAGCAATATGGCAACCTTCCAGACGTTAGAATTTAATGGTAATAGTGGTATCTTTATTTAATAAGACCGTTGCATCAAAGCCACATAAAGACACAGAAAAAAGCTAAAAAAAGT
>CAYQWX010000021.1:4844-26914 GCA_964421355.1 uncultured Bacteroidales bacterium | reverse complement strand
TACTGTTTGATATGTTTCTTTACTTTTTTCTTTTTCACCTTTTTTGTAATATATGAGTCCAAGGTTCATATAAGCATCGGGAACATATTTGCTTTTTGGAAAATCATTTATTATACGTTGAAAATCTACTTCTGCCATATCAAATTCTTGTGTTTGCATAAATGCATTTCCTTGTTCATATAAAGCATCATCAAGATATGGTGAGTTTTCATAATCATTGATTAGTCGAGCCAAAGTGATTACTTTTTCATTGTATTTACCAAGTAGCCCGTAGCATATTCCTGCTTGATATAGGGCGTAGTCTACAGCTCCTTTGTTTACATCTATTGCTTTTTTGTAATATTCCAATGCATAGTCAAATTTTCTTTGGACAAAAAAACAGTCTCCTATGCGTGTATAGGCATCTGCTATAAGTTGTGTTTTGTTTTGGTCTGTATTGTAGAATGATATGAATTTTCTAAACCATTTAGAAGCTTCTTGGTAATTTTTCTTTTTGAAATATGCATATCCCAGGTCATAGTGGGCTAATTTATATTCTTTTTGTTCGTATGCTCCGGGGGTATATATAAATTTCTTGAAACTTTCTATTGCTTCGTCATATCTTTTGAGGCGATAATATGCTTCTCCACGCCAAAATAATGCTTGTGCTATCATGTATTTGTTTGTTGTAGAAGAGTTTATAGATGCGTTGTTGATGGAGTTGTTGAACATTATTATTGCGTTTGCATAATCTCCGTCTTTGAATAGTTCCATTCCTCGGAAAAAAGTAGCTTTCTGATAAACTTCTTTAATATCTTCTCTTACTTTTTTTATTTTTTCTAATGCGTCTAATGCTCCTTGATAGTTCTTTGTATGATATAATGCTCTGGCAAGATAGTCGTAAGCTTCGTCTATATTTTTTGCATTGGGATATTTGTTTATATAATTGAGGAATGAGTTTATTACTTCGTCAAATGGGTTGAAATTTAGTTCGTAAGACAATTTTGCATAATTGAATGCCGATTCTCGTTTAATATCCGGATAGAAATCATATTTTGAGGATAGGGAAAAAGCGTTTAATGCTTTGTGCTTATCTCCTTTTTCAAGATAACACTTGGCTAACAAATAGTTTGTGTTTTGATATAAAGAATCTTTTTGTGGAGATATTTTTTCAAAGTATTTTGCTGCATCATCATATTTTTTTGTTTTGAAGAGGGAATAACCAAGTTCAAATAAATCTGTTCTTTGTGGATTTTCTTGTGTCTCTATATATCTTTCCAGATATGCGGCAGCATTTTCATAATCTTCGGTGCGGAAAAATGCATCTGCTACTAGACGGGTAATTTCTTCTTTTTTTACTACATTTGGTTGCTTCAGGAGTTCTACTCCATAAGTTTTTACTTTGTTATACTCTCCGAGTTTATAGTATATTTGAACGATATAATATGGGACGAATGATTTGAAATTATCTTCTTTTTCCAATTGTTTAAATTCGTCGAGAGCGGTTTTGTAGTTCCCCTTTTCGTATTGAATGTGTGCGAAATAATATTTTGCAGCAAAGGAATAACGTGTATTGGCATCTTTTATCTCTCCAAACATTGTTTCTGCATCTTTTATGTCTCCCGCAATAAATAATGAATAGCCATATTTGAAATAATATTCTGCAAGTTCTTCTGTATTTAGCTGATATTTATCTACTTTTTTGAACCATTTTGTTGCTCTTTTGTAGTGTTGTTCACGATATTGAAGTTTTGCCATGTAAAATTTTGCCAGATTTAGACGGGGACTTTCAGGATGGGAATGTATAAAGGTAGTAATTAGATAATCAGCATCTTTGTTGAATAGTTCTATGGCACAAACTGCTATAAAAAATTCTGCATCGGTCTTTATATCTGAATTTTTTTCTGGATATTCTTTGATTATATCATAAAAAACTTTTTGAGCAGAGGCGTATTCATTTTTGTTAAAAAGCTCTGTGCCACTTTTTATTTGTTTTTCTATTTCCGTGTATTCTAATGTTTTTTGAGAAAAGGCTTCTACTTGTATTGTAACTAAAAGAATTAGAATAATTAATCTTCTTATGTTTACTACCATTATGATAAATATATTCCTTGGTTTGAACATACAAAGTTAAGTAGAAATTTTAATAAAGCATTTATAAAACTGTATTTTCGTATTTGAAAAATTGATTTACCTTTGTGAGTTCAAAATAGCGTAGTTATTATGATGATTGAAGTATTGAAGTCCAAGATACACATGGTTACCGTAACTGAAGCAAATTTGAATTATATTGGAAGCATTACTATTGATGAAGATTTGATGGATGCAGCGGGTTTAATAGAAAATGAAAAGGTTCAGGTGCTTGATTTGAATAATGGAGAACGGTTGGATACCTATGTGATAAAAGGAGAAAGAGGTTCGGGAGTGATAGGGATGAATGGTCCTGCTGCAAGAAAGGTTATGGTGGGTGATATTATTCTTGTATTGTCTTATGCATGTATGGATATAGATGAAGCAAAAAAATTTAAACCTACGGTTATTTTCCCCGATACAAAAACAAATAAAATATTATAGAAATTGAAAAGCAAGTGGCTTAAAATACTTAATTTTTTTGTATTTCTTTCTATAACTGTATTTCTTGTTTATTTGGTATTTAAGGATATTCCTTTGGATAAATTTTATAAAGGACTGTTGAGAGTTAACTATTTGTATATATTTATTTCGGGGGTTAGTGGTCTTATTGCTTTTTATTTTAGGGCATTGAGGTGGCAGTTGATGTTAAAACCTTTTGGTTATAATCCTCGTGTGTGGAATGTGTTTCATTCGGTATCTTTTGGATATTTTGCAAATATGGCGTTGCCTCGTATGGGAGAAGTAGCCAGATGTGGTACAATAAAAAAAACCGATAAAGTAGAATTTGAACAAGCTTTTGGCACAGTGGTTACCGAGAGAATGTCTGATTTGGTAGTTTTATTTTTATTGGTAATTTTTGTATTTGTTTGGAAAGCCAACTTTTTCGGGACTTTTATTAAAAAAGAAATTTTTTTACCACTTGGTAGTAAAATAGGTTATTCTGCATTATGGTTATGGTTTATTTGTAGTGTTATTGTTTTTACTGCTATATTTTGGTTTTTTGCCAAAAAATTTCCTGAAAATATTGTAATAAAGAAATTAATAAAAGTGCTGAAAGGTTTTAAAGACGGATTATTTTCCATTTATAGAATGGATGATAAATGGTTATTTATTTTTTATACTTTTATTATATGGTTGCTATATTGGTTAATGGCTTATATAGTATTTTTTGCAATGGATGCTACCAAAGGGCTAAGTCCTGTAGATGGAATTTTTGTTCTTGTGGCAGGTAGTTTTGGTATGGTTGCTCCCGTTCAAAGTGGATTTGGTGCATATCACTGGATAGTATCGCGAGCACTTATGATTTATGGTATAAGTAAGGCTAATGCTTTGTTGTATGCTACACTTATTCATGAGACCCAAACTTTGATGGTAATAATAATGGGTATAATTTCTTCTTATTGGTTGTTTGTAAAGAAAGGTTATCTAAAAAAACAATAAAATTATGATTGTAGATAAGTTTGAAGTGGTAAAAAATAAGATAATTACGGATGTCAATTCTGTTGAATTTGAGAGGATGCTCGCTTATTGGCGTTTTAGAAAAGATAAAATTATATTTACCAACGGCTGTTTTGATATTGTTCATAGGGGACATGTAGAGTATCTTGCAAAAGCTTCTAATTTAGGTGATGTCTTGATTGTTGGGCTAAATTCTGATACATCTGTTTCCCGTTTGAAAGGTAGTTGCAGACCGTTATTAGATGAATATTCTCGTGCAATGATACTTGCCGCAATGCGTTTTGTTGAAAAAGTGATAATTTTTGAAGAAGATACACCTTACAATCTCATAAAGAAGATACAACCCGATATTTTGGTAAAAGGGGGAGATTACGATGAAGAGACAATAGTAGGTGCTGATATTGTAAAAGCAAAAGGGGGAAAAGTGGTAAGGATAGATTTTGTAGAAGGGTATTCTACTTCTTCCATTGTGGAAAAGATAAAGAAAGAGTGTTAGTTGGATTTGCCTCTGCTTCTGAATTAGATTTGACTATTTCAAAAAATATAAAATTTGAGGAATAAATTCTTATGTAAATAAGATTTACACATTAAATCTAAAATGCATAATGTCTCCGTCTTGCACAATATATTCTTTACCTTCTATGTGTATTTTACCTGCTTCTCTGCAAGCTTGTTCCGAACCGTATTTTACAAAATCATCATATTTGATAACTTCTGCCCGAATAAAGCCTCTTTCAAAATCCGAATGAATAATTCCTGCACATTGTGGGGCAGTCATACCGTTTTTGAATGTCCATGCCTTCACTTCCTTAGGTCCGGCTGTAAAAAATGTTTTAAGTCCTAACAGCTCATAAGCTTTTTGTATAAGTCTATTCAACAAGGGTTCTTCTAATCCCAATTCATCTAAAAACATTTTTTTATCTTCATAAGAATCAAATTCTGCAAGCTCTGATTCTGTTGCTGCATCTATTATTAACATTTCCGCATTTTCATCTTTAATGGCTTCTTGCAACAGTTGTGTATATTTATTTCCTGTTTTTATATCATCTCCTTTTACATTACATACATACAGCACAGGTTTTTGTGTAAGAAGTTGAAATGTTTTTGCAAGTTTTATATCTTCTTCGTTATCCAGTGTCAAGGAGCGTGCAGGTTTACCTTGTTCTAGTAATTCTTTATATTTTTTTAATAAATTTACTGCTTTTATTGCATCTTTTTCTTTGCCTGTGGTTGCCCGTTTTTCAAGTTTTGAGAGACGATTACTTACCATTTCCAAATCTTTAAGCATTAGTTCCATTTCAATAGTTTCTTTATCTCTTATTGGATCTATGGAACCATCTACATGTGCTATATTTTTATCTTCAAAACATCTTATTACATGTATTATTGCATCTGTTTCGTTTATATGACTTAAAAATTTATTTCCCAGACCTTCTCCTTTGCTTGCACCTTTTACCAAGCCTGCTATATCTACTATTTCTACAGTGGCAGGGACTATTTGGGCGGGATTTACAAGTTTGGCAAGTTCTTCCAGCCTACTATCAGGTACCGAAATCATACCCACGTTGGGTTCTATTGTGCAAAATGGGTAATTAGCTGCTTGTGCTTTTGCATTACTCATGCTGTTAAATAATGTAGATTTTCCCACATTAGGTAGTCCTACTATACCACATTTGAGAGCCATATTACAATTAAGTTTTTATCAAAATTTTAAGGGTGGCAAAGGTAAATAAAAATTTAGAGAAGCAATTTATTTGAATGTAAACTTAGTAAAAATAAAAAAGTCGGGGTGAGTGGATTCGAACCACCGACCCCACGCCCCCCAGACGTGTACTCTAACCTGACTGAGCTACACCCCGATTTTTTGTGGCACAAAAATACAAAATTTTATAAATGACTTTAACAATATGATTATTTTTGTCAAAAATTAAATAATTAAGTCTTATATGAATATATTACTTTTTGGAAGCGGAGGACGGGAACATGCAATAGCATGGAAACTTATACAAAGCCCACATACAGATAATTTATATGTAGCACCAGGTAATGCGGGAACAGCCGCTATTGCAAATAATATTTCATTGCAACCAACTGATATAGAGAATATAAAAACTTTTGTGCATAATAATAATATTGATATGATTATTGTGGGACCTGAAGCACCTTTGGCTGAAGGTATTAAAAATAAATTGTTGGAAATTTTAGATAATGTTCACTTTATAGGTCCTTCAAAAGAGGGAGCAATGCTGGAAAGTAGTAAAAGTTTTGCCAAGGGATTTATGAAAAAACATGGCATACCTACTGCTTCTTATGTGGAGGTAACTCGAAACAATATAAGAAAAGGATATGACTTTATTGATAACTTGGTGCCGCCTTATGTGCTTAAGGCAGATGGACTTGCTGCGGGAAAAGGTGTGATAATAACTGATTCTAAAGCTGAGGCTTATGCAACATTAGATGAGATGTTGAAAGGTAGGTTTGGCAGGGCGAGTGAAAAAGTAGTAATAGAAAAATTTTTGAGTGGAGTAGAGGTTTCCGTTTTTGTGCTTACAGATGGAAAATCGTATGTAATGTTGCCAGAGGCAAAAGATTACAAACGGGCTTATGATAATGATGAAGGTCCTAATACGGGGGGAATGGGGAATATATCACCTGTGCCTTTTGCCGATACGGTGTTTATGAACAAAGTAAAAGAACGAATAATTGAACCTACTATTAAAGCCCTTAATGAAGATAATATTGATTATAAAGGATTTATATTTTTTGGTCTTATGAATGCCAATGGTGATCCTTATGTAATAGAGTATAATGTGAGATTGGGAGATCCTGAAGCACAAACAATATTGCCAAGAATAAAAAATGATTTCGTGGAACTTTTGGTTGCTGTTTCGGAAGGAAGGCTTGATACTGTTTTTATGAATATAAGTGATCAAGTGGCAGCTACTGTAGTATTAGCTTCAGGTGGGTATCCCAGCAATTATGAAAAAGGTAAAGAAATACGTGGTTTGAATAAAATAACTGATAGTATTATTTTTCATGCAGGTACAAAACTTACTGATGATGGCAGGATAGTAACTAATGGTGGTAGAGTGTTGGCTGTAACTTCACTTGGTAATACGATGGAAGAAGCTTTGAAAAAAAGTTATGAAAGTGTAGCTAAGATAGATTTTGAAGGTAAATTTTATAGAAAAGATATTGGTGAAGATTTAATTAAATATCTTGCAAAATAGTAATAAATGATAAACGAATCTGTGCCTCAAAAAATTGTAACTTTTATAGAAGAACACCATGTGCTTACATTAGCAACATTTGGAGGAGATATTCCATATTGTGCCAACTGTTTTTATGTTTATAATAAGGAAGACAATTGTTTTATTTGTTTGTCGGACACCAATACAAAGCACATATCCGATTTGTTGTATTTAACAAAAGTGGCGGGTAGTATAGTCTTAGAAACAAAAACTGTGGGGAAAATACAAGGTTTGCAATTTAATGCTACAATAGAACAACCGTTAGAAGATACCTATAAAAAAGCTAAACACTTGTATCTTAAAAAGTATCCTTATGCAGTGTTGTCAAATACTCAAATATGGTGTATAAGACCTTATTTTTTGAAATATACGGATAATCGTTTAGGATTTGGGAAAAAAATAATTTGGGGAGAATTGGATGGTTAGATTTTATATTCTTATATTAGCAATATTGATTTTATGGTTGTTAAGTTGTGCCCGTATAACGGCTCCTTCGGGAGGTCCTATTGACAAAGTTCCCCCAAAAATAGTATATGTAAAACCTCCGATGTATTCAACGCGGTTTAATAATAAAAAAATTGAGATAAAATTTAATGAATACATTGTTTTGAAAAACTTGACAAAAAACTTGCTGATATCTCCTCCCAATATGGAAAAACCTAAGATAAAGCTTTCGGGAAAAAAGATATTTATTGTTTTACCTGACAGTTTACAAGATAATACTACATATATCATAGATTTTGGGAATGCTATTGCTGATTTTACCGAAGGTAATATTTTGAGAAATTTTAAGTATGTATTTTCTACGGGACCAGAAGTGGATTCTCTTGTTTTGAGAGGTAAAGTATATGATGCTTTCTCTCATGAACCTGAAAAGAATATGTTGGTAGGTCTTTATTATTCTTTGTCGGATTCTGTGCCATATCACCATAAACCACAGTACATTACACGTACAGATGAACAAGGAAATTTTGAGTTTACTAATCTGAAAGATACCGTTTATTATGTGTTTGCATTGGCAGATAAGAATAATAACTATATATATGATTTACCTACTGAAAAAATAGGTTTTTATAATATGAAACTTAGACCTTATCTGCTTAGCAATTCTAATGATACTACAAAGGATACAGTTATTGTTGATAGTGTAAAAGCAGTAGAAATTCCTACTTTTTATGAATATAAGAACAAAAAATTTTATATTAAAAAATTTTACAGGAAAACTCCGTGGAAGCTTGCGGTATTGTTTAATGATAAAATGGATAGCATACCTGTGGTAAAGCCTTTGGATAATATAAAATATGCAACGGAAATATCAAAATATAACGATACTTTGCAAATATGGTTACTTGATACTACAAAAATGAAGAACGATACAATACTGTTTACAATAAGTTATTATGATAATCACAATTGGCAAGATGATACTTTATCTTTTGTGATGAACACCAATAAATATAAGAAAAAACCTGTAAAAATTCTTATGTCTGATAAGTTGCCTATCTCTCCTATTACTAACACTATAAGATTGCGTATAAATGAACCAGTAAATGAGATAGATACAACTAAGGTCTTATTTTATTACACGGAAGATACCTTAAAGAGATATGTAAACTATTCTATTGAGAAAAAGTTTAAGAATTTTGATATTTCTTTTAAGAAAAATACAGATGTGAAATATCATTTAATATTGGATAGTGCTGCAATATATAGTATTTATGGAAATGTAAATGACAGCTCGGCATTTAATTTTGCGGTAAGAAATGAAGATGATTATGGTAATTTGATTGTAGAATGGCAATGGGCAAGTAGTCCTTCTCAAATAGTAGTACAACTTATGGATGACAAAATGAAAAATGTATTAAGGAAAAATGTAGTAATGTTTGAAGATACTTCTACTGTTTTTAATCATTTGCTGTCAGGTAAATATGCAATCAGAATAATATACGATAGCAATATGAATGGGAAATGGGACGGAGGAGATTTGTTGTTAAAAGAAATGCCTGAAAAAGTCTTGATAAAAAAAGATATAAAAATAAAACAAGGTTGGGACAATATTATTTCGTTAAAACTCGGTAGTGATGCAAAAAGATGATAAACACTACATGCAAGAGGCTATTAAAGAAGCCAAAAAAGCATTTGTAGAAGGTGAAGTTCCAATAGGTGCTATAATTGTATGTAATAATAAAATAATAGCACGGGCACATAATCAGGTAGAGATATTGAATGATTCTACTGCACATGCTGAAATATTGGCAATAACTGCTGCCGAAAATTTTTTAGGAAGTAAATATCTTGATGATTGCACTATGTATGTTACTGTTGAGCCATGCGTGATGTGTGCAGGTGCTATACATTGGTCTCATATTGGAAGAATTGTATATGGAAGTGTGGACCCTAAAAAAGGTTATAGTGTTTATAATAAAGATATATTGAAAAATACGGATGTTTCCAAAGGTGTTCTTTCGGAAATAACTACGGAGATTATGGTTTCTTTTTTTGAGATATTGAGAGAAAAATAATAGATATTTGATTGGGTGTCAATGGTGTTATAAGCGTTTTTTCAGAACAAAAATACTACAACAATTATTCTCCACACTTTTGGAAATAATACCTATATGAATGTCTTTTGCTTGTTATGAAGTGTATTATGAATTGTAGTTACAATGGGTTGCATATTGTTGAAATTTATTTTATTTCTTTTACGCATCTTACGGAGAAGCCGTGATTTTTGTCTGCGGAGGTTAAACTTACTGATGATTGTAAATAGTTGAGAAAAACATACCATGCTTTATTTTGGCTTTCTTCGTCTATTAGCCACCAAAAGCCTTCGCTTCCGAGCATTCCAAATCCTCCTTTGGGGTCACAATATCCAGCGGGAATAAGTGCCCACTCTTTTAGTCTGCTTCCTACTCCTTGGAAAGAATGTCCCGGTAATAGGTAATGTTCCATAGTATTCCATTCGTCCATGTTAGGAATATACCAGCCTTTTGGGGCAATGCCTCTTTTGTCGTTTACCGCATACCAGTTGTACAATCTACCGTATTTAGCAACATAATGTGTATTGTTGTAATAGTTGCGATATGCTCCTTGGTGTGTTGTGTCCCATTGCGAGTTATCCGTTATGTTTGGTATTGGGTCTCCATTGTTATAATGGGTGGTTTTTAGGTTTTCTACCATCCAAAGTTGTTTTCCTATTTTCATTATTGTATAGTGATTGCCATCTGCGTCTATACATGGTTCAAAATAAAAGTTTATAGTAGTGTCATTGTTGGGATATAGGAGAATTGTTGTGCTCATTTTTCCGGAATATGCTGTGAGTTGAACAATGTCGGTTTGTTTGGCTTGAATTATAGTTTGTGATATTTGTTTTGGAGGATTATCAGTGTGCTTTTGAGTGGTAGTATTTGTGGTGTTGCTACTAAATATTATTGATTTGGTGTTTGGTATTATTGTGGTGCTTTTATGTGTGTTGTAATTGTGAACGATTATTGAATCTATGACTATGGTGTCCGGAGTGGTTGTGAGAGATATGTTTCTTTGTTGTGAAAACAAATATGTACTTGTTAATAAAAGAAGTATGGTAATGATATGTTTATTCATTTTGTTGTGTAATTTTTGATAGGTCTTCTAATGTTTTTTCTATGTGATTTAATATTTCCTCTTTACCTCTTTTTTTTACTACCGATATTTTAAGTTGAGGTGGTAATGTTTCCCATGTTTGTAAGAGGATTTTGTTCATATCTTTTATGTTTTTTTCAGTAATGTTTTGTTTTGCTTTATCTGTTTTTGTGAAAATTATTGCACAAGGAATCCCTTTTTCTCCTAAAAAGTTAATCAGATTTATATCAATTGCTTGTGGTGGGATACTACTGTCTATGAGTACAAAGACTTCTGCAAGTTGCTTACGAACGGTAAAATATCTAAACATTCGTTTTTGCCATTTTTCTCTTTCCGTTTTGCTAAATTTGGCATATCCATAACCGGGAAGGTCAACTATGAAAAAATTGTCATTGATTGAAAAATAGTTAAAAGTCCTTGTTTTGCCTGGTTTTGACGAGGTTTTTGCCAAATTGGTTTGTCCCGTTATAAAGTTTAATAGTGATGATTTGCCTACATTAGAGCGTCCCACAAAAGCAAATTCCCAAAAAGAAGTGTCCGGCAATTTTTTTACATCTACATAACTTGAATAATATTTTGCCGATTTAATTTTCATTGGTATCGTTTTTTTTGTTATTTATAAAGATTTCCAAAATTTCCGTTTTGTCATTTTGTGGTATTATTTGGTAATATGGAATAGATGCAGGTACAAGTAGTGTCTCTCCTTTTATAACAGTTGTTTCTCCGTCTTCATATTTTATTGTAAAAGGCTTGTCTATTGCCATATAAATAACAAAAGTGTCGTATTCGTTGAAGTCTCTAATTAATGGTTGTGTGATGTTTAGGTAGTTTACGCTAAAATATTGAGAATTTACTATGCTGTTAGGTGTGTTTGTGGCTTTTTTGTATTGAGTTTTGTAGTTGGAATAATGTTTGTAATCTATAGCGTCTATAGCCCATTCGGTATGCAATTCACGAGGTTTGCCGTCTAATCCCACTCTGTCCCAATCGTATAAGCGGTATGTGATGTCTGATACTTGTTGTATTTCTGCAACGAGCACACCTTTGCCTATTGAATGTATGCGTCCTGCGGGAATAAAAAATGCATCTCCGTGTTTTAATTTTTTTTCAATGTTTAACATGTTCAGGAACTCTCTGTTTTCCAATGCTTCAAAGAATTGCTCTTTTGAAACTTTTTCATTAAATCCCATAATTATTTCGGCATCGGGGTCTGCTTCTATTACATACCACATTTCAGTTTTGCCGTATGCATGGTGTCTTCGTTTTGCTATCTCATCGTTTGGATGAACTTGGATTGATAGCTGTTCGTGAGCATCAAGAAATTTAACTAATAAAGGGAATTCCAGTCCAAATTTTTCAAAAGTGGTTTTGCCAACCAAATCGTCCATATAAACTTCAAGTATTTCGTTTAGCTTATTTCCTGCCAAAAATCCGTTGGTTATTATAGATTCGTCGCCTTGTAGTGTGGATATTTCCCAAGATTCTCCACATTTTTCTGGGGCGTCTGTTCTATTTAAATGTTTTTTTATTCTACTATTTCCCCAAATTTTAGTTTTGTATATCGGTTTGAATTTTAGTGGATATAACATGTTTTTTATTGGTTTTTTTCAAAATTAGACAAATTTATTTAACGGTTTATTCCTGTAAATGTTTTATTCTTTGATATAATGTTGGGTGAGAATAATATATTTTTACATATAATGGGTGTGGAGTGAGATTTGATAAATTGTTGCGTGATAACTTTTTTAATGCTTCTATAAGGTGTTGTGCAAGTTTTAATTGTTTGGCAAATGCATCTGCTTGATATTCGTATTTGCGTGAAAAATAGTTGGTTATTATGCTTAACATAGTAGAAACAGGAGAATAAAGTATGGAAAATGCAAAGATGTTGAGATTAAAATATGCTTGAGTAGTATGTGAAATATTAAATCCAAAAGGTGAGTAGAGTAGTGCTTTGCTCATCAGTATGCTATTGACTACTAATGAGAATAAATATAGCAAACCTCCGATGTATAATGAGTTTATTATTAATGATTTAAGTAGGTGTTTGTGTTTGTAATGACCTATTTCATGAGATAATACGGCAAGTATTTCAGGTATTTCCATTGTGTTTATTAGTGTATCATATAAAACGATTCTTTTTTGTTTGCCTAATCCTGTGAAGTACGCATTTGCTTTGGTGCTTCTTTTAGAACCGTCTATTACATAGATATTTTCTATTTCAAACCCTGCTTGTTTAGCAAGTTTTAAGATTTCATTTTTTAATTCCCCGTCTTCAAGAGGTGTTTGTTTGTTGAATAGAGGAACTATTAGTTTAGAATAAAACATTAACATAAATAGTGAAAATAATGTGATGATTATCCATACGTACCACCAAAAATTTTGTTGGAATTTAAAATATAGCCAGGTAATAATGGCAAGTAATCCACCTCCTATAATTATTGTTAATAACCATGATTTTATAATGTCGAGAAAAAATGTTTTTTTTGTTGATTTGTTAAATCCGAATTTTTCTTCTATAATAAATGTTTGGTAGTATGAAAAAGGTATTTTTATTATTTGGTCGCCCAGTATTATTATTCCGAAAAATAGCAAAGTGACTAAAATTTCGTTAGCTGTCCATTGTGTAACTAAGTGATGTATGTAAGCAAAACCACCAAATAAGAACATAATTAGTATTATAATTAGTGAAAATGTAGATTGGATTATGTCTATTTTGGTGTTTGTTTTTTTGTATTTTGTTGATTTTTCATATTCTTTGGGGTTGTATATGTCTTTTATTTCGGTAGGAAGAGTTGTTTGGCTATACGAAACATTTAGCAATTCCAATATAGTTTCCAGTAAGTAGTTAAATATTATTATGATTACAAGTATTAACCATAATGTTTCTTTTGTCATAGTTGTTAGTTTTTTATATTGCTCCGAACCATTTTCTTAAAATCCATTCAACAGCAAGCAAAGTTATAATGATTATTAATATCCACCAAAAACGGGTTAATGGTGTTTGCTGTTGATGAAATATTATTTGTTCTTTTATTTGTTGATTTTTTATGATGTAGTTTGTGAGCGAATCTATATTATAAAACATTTTTCCTCCAAATTTTTGTGCTAATTTTTGCATGAATATGGGGTTGGCAGTAGTGTTTATGTTTTCTATATCTGTTTTTTCTATTGTAAAATTGCCTGTATCCGTATATGTTTTGTTGTTGTATGATAGTGAGGCTGTGTAATGATAAATAGCTGGTGGTAAGTTGTTTATAGTTAGAGAATAGCCGTTTTGTGTGCGAGAAAAGAGATATCCTGCTTTTTTGTTTGTTGCGGTATTTGTAATTTCTATGTTTAGGTCGGGGTCGTTTATGCTTTGATATATTTCATTAAAGAATTGTGCATTTATTTTTACAGGTTCATCTTGTCTTGTTATTTTATTTACAAAAATGTTTAGACTTTTCCTTTTTACTTTTAGTGAAAGATATTTTGCTATGTTATTGATTAAAGACTCAAAAAAGTCGTTGTTGTTTTCCAATAAATTGTTGTATATATGCCAACGCCATATATTTTCTCCTGTGATAATTCCTATTTTCCAATCGTTGGTAGGAGATAATAAAATTAAGGGTTTGCTTGTTTCTATATTTTTTATTTTTTGATAAAGTAAGATTTCTGCCTGTGAATTATAATGGTATTCTCCAAAAAATGTTTTTAGTGGTGGCAGTTCATTTATTATTTCAGATGCTCCTGTTATTTCAAAAGTATTGAAGTTTTTATTTATGTAGGCTTGAGCATCTTCAAATAGTGTTTGATTGCCTTGTATTTGAAGAAGGTCTTGTATTTTGTTAAATGTGTTTATATCTGTTTGAGTGCCAAGGATAAATAAGGTTGGGATTTTGTATTGTGTGATTTTTTGCCAAATATTTTTTATTGGATAATTTTGGGATGGTAGTTGATGTAATATTATGAGGTTGTATTTTGATAATTTTCCAGATTGCTGCAAAGAATCTCCGTAAGCTATCGTAATTTTGAAATTCAGGTTTGATGATAATGCAGATTTTATCGCACCTATGTCTGGATGGGGGCTGTTTGCTAAGATTAGTATGTTTTGAGTTGCATCTATTACTTCTATTTGAAATTTTTTTGTATTGTTATATTTATTTTTTTCTGCTACGGGAGTAGTTATTTTAAGTTTGAGTTTTTTTATTCCTTTTTGTTTGGCTTCCAAGGTAAATTTCTCGTGAAAAATTTGATTGTTTTTATTGATTTTTAATTTTTTCGTTGTTATGGTTTTACCATTTTCAAGCAAATTTACGGTGATAGTTTTTCCTTTGAGCTTGGAGGCTTTAATTACTGCTATTACAGGTGTTTTGCTTTGAGTAAGTGCAATGTTGTTGTATTCTACATTTATAATAGCGGCATCGGGATAGTGTGTGGTGTCGCCAAGAAGTAGTGTGTGTATAGGATATGTGATAGCATAATTATTATATAGAGGATTGTCTCCGTTGTTTATTATTCCGTCCGATGCTATTATTACAGCGTTGGGTTGGTTGTTTCTATAAGTAGATGCGATAGATTTGATTGCGTTGTCAAAGTTGGTTAATTTACCTGTGAAATCAAATGTGTCTCTGTCTAAATATGCTGTGATATCGAAAGGAATTATTTTAAAATCTATATTTTTTTGTTTGGATAATTTTTGTATTTGTTTTTGAAGTATGGTTTTATATTGTTTTTTGTAGAATAATGAGTCTTTATTTTTTATTATTGATGATGAGTTGTCTTGCAAAAAAATTATTGTTGGAGGTTTTGTCTTTTCTATGTAATGTTTTATAGAGGGATTGAATAGTAAGAAACTAATTAAAAATATTGCAATAAATCTTAAAGTGGCGAGTGTTATTTTTTGTTTTTTAGTGAAACTATTTGTTAGTCTATCCTTTATGGCATATAATACAAAAGTTAGCGTTCCTGAAATAATAATTGAAATGACAATTACCGTAAATATTGAAATGTTATATTGAAAGGTCATTATATAATCATATTGAGTAGGCAAAGGTAAGGAAAAAATTAATATTGTTATGAATACTTATAAATGTGAAAATGTAAGATTGATTATTAATATTTTAATTTTCAAAAAACTGATAAATTATAATCTTCTTAGTTAATTGTTTTTTTATGCTTGTGTATTAATTATCTGCCTTTTATATTTTGTTTGTGAGATTGACTTGCAATAATTGCTATTTTTGTATATTCCTTTTTCATAAATATATAATGATGAAAAAAATAAAAGTAGTGGTATTTGATTTGAATGGAGTAATAATAGATAGCAATAAGTTTAATGCGGAATTATTTAAAGAAGTTTTTTCAAAATATGGAGAGAACGTGGCAAATGCAGTTGCTAATCACTATTTACATAATGGAGGTATTCCGCGTAAACTCCGTATGGAAATGTATTTAAGAGATTTTGCAAATATTGAACCTACTTATGACAGGGTAATACAATTGCTTGATAAATTTTCTCGTTTGTTAAAAGAAAGATTGTCATCGGTACCATTGGTAAAAGGAGTAAAAGATTTTTTAGAAAAAAATAGAGACAAATATTTGTTTTTTATTTCTTCAGGGGCTTTGCCTGGTGATATAAAACGTATTCTAACACAAAAAGATATAATACATTATTTTACAGGAGTATATGGGAGCCCTTTTCCCAAAAACGAACACCTTAAAGATATTATGAGTGAATATAATTTGTCAAACAATGAAGTTGTTTTTATAGGAGATTCCATTCATGATTATGATGCGGCTAAACAGACAGGTGTTTGTTTTGTAGGAATGGTTACACCTGAAAACCATTGGAATACAATTGATTCCAAGATTCGGGACATTACGGAGTTAGAAGACATTTTGGCAAAAATAAGCAAGAAGTAGGAAAAATCTTATATGGACAAGAATTGTAGTAATAATTTAAGTTTGAGTATCTTTGTTTTTTTATAATAAGGAATATGAAAATTATAATATTAGGACCTGCCCATCCGTTTAGAGGAGGAATTGCAACCTTTAACGATAGGTTGGCACAAGAATTTATAAAAGAAAACTATGAAGTTCAAATAGTAAATTTCACAGTTCAATATCCAAATATATTATTCCCGGGTAAAACACAATTTACAGATAGTAACCCTCCCGAAGGGGTATATATTGTTAGAAAATTAAATTCGGTAAACCCTGTGAGTTGGCATAAAACGGCAAATTACATAATAGGGCAAAAACCTGCCATGCTACTTGTGAGATATTGGTTGCCATTTATGTCTCCTTGTTTGGGAACAGTAGCCAAAAGAGTAAGAAAAAAAACTAACACAAAAATCATTTCTCTTGTTGATAATATCATTCCTCATGAACATCATACGGGAGATATGCTTTTGTCTAATTATTTTGTAAGGCAAATAGGTGGCTTTGTAGTAATGTCAAAGGCTGTGGAAAATGATTTAAGGAAGTTTGATAAAACCAAACCAATAAAATTTAATCCTCATCCTTTGTATGACCATTTTGGGACCTATGTATCAAGACAAGAAGCATTAAAACACTTGGGGTTGTCGGAAGAATACCGCTATATATTGTTTTTTGGACTTATACGCAATTACAAGGGACTTGACATATTGCTTGAAGCTATAAATAACGATGATATAAAGTCTAAAAAAATTAAGTTGATAGTAGCAGGTGAATTCTATGCCGACGAAGAAAAATATAGAAAATATATTAGTAAAAATAATTTGGAGGACAATGTTATTGTCCGTTCGGAGTATATACCTGACGAAGAAGTCAAATATTACTTTGGAGCATCGGATGTAGTGGTGCAACCTTACAAAACTGCAACACAAAGCGGTATTACTCAGATTGCTTATCATTTTGAAAAACCTATGATTGTTACTAATGTGGGAGGATTGCCTGAAATTGTACCTGATGGCAAATGTGGTTATGTGGTAGAGCCTAATGCCCAAGCCGTGAGAGAAGCAATAATTAAGTTTTTTAATTATTCCGATTATGACTATTTTGCAAAAAACATTAAATTTGAAAAACAAAAATATTCGTGGGAGCAAATGGTAAATACAATAATAAGTTTGTATGAAGAGTTGTAGAAAGTAAATTTTTTATATGAAAGATATGTTGGAAATAATAAAATCAAGAATAAAGCGGTCAATAGATGTAAAACAAAGTATGATAGATGACGACAGATTGTTAGATAAGATATATGTTGTGGTGTCAAAAATAATTGAAACTTATAAAAACGGGGGCAAAGTATTTTTATGTGGCAATGGTGGTAGTGCGGCAGATGCACAGCACATAGCAGCAGAACTTTCAGGAAGATTTTATTATGATAGACCGCCATTGTATGCAGAAGCTTTGCATACCAATACTTCTTATATCACGGCAGTAGCCAATGATTATTCTTATGATGATATATATGCCCGCTATATTAAGGCAGCAGGCAACAGTGGAGATGTGCTTATAGGAATATCAACTTCCGGAAATTCGCAAAATGTGATAAATGCTCTTAAGCAAGCAAATGATAAGGATATGTTTACCGTAGCTTTTACAGGTGCAAATGGTGGTAAGATGAAAAATATTGCAAATATTTTGATAAATATTCCTTCTTTAGATACTCCACGCATACAGGAAGCTCATATTTTGGTAGGACATATTATTTGTGAATTGGTGGAAGCGTCTTTGTTTCCCAAATAATTGTAGTAGTTTTTTATTGTTTAAGTAATTTTCGTGCTGTGGCTGTGTTTACTTTTTTATTTCCTTGAATTGCCACAACAAAAGCATCTTTTATTCCTTCGTTTTTTATTATGGTTGCAAGGTTTTGAGCTTTGGCAAATGACTTGAATTTACCTGCAATTAAGTATGTATATGGAGATGATTTTATCATTGTTATTTCATTGTTTCTAATTGCTTGTATGCTTTGTTGTATTTTTTGCAGGTTGGCAGTTCCCTTAAATGCTCCTATTTGCACTCCAAACCAAATAGATGCGGTGTCGGATATGGCTACGGGTTGAGTTATATTTGTTGTAGTTTGTCTTTGTTTGTCAGAGTTGTTTTGTTTGTTAGTTGCTATGCCTCCTGTTAAGCGTTGTCCGTTTTTATATAATACTACAAAAGCGTCTTTTACTCCGAGTTTTATTGCCCTGTTGCGTTCTTTAGTTGCTTCGTTGTAAGAGTTGAATACTCCTGAAAAATAGCGTGTAAAGCCATAAGGTGTTTTCTCTATGTATATGTTTGGAAATGCAGATAAGAATGTTTGTGATGGTGTGTTACGAAATACTCCTATTTGCACAGTGTATAATTTTGATTTAGTGGGTAATGTTGCCAAGTTGGCTACAATGTTATTAGGTTTATTTTTTATAGTAGTATTGTTTTGTACGGCTTGTGTTTCAATTTTAGCTAATTGTTGATAGTTTGTAGATGATTTTACTTGTTGTCTTGCAAGGTAAAGAGGTATTCTTTTTCCATCTTTGTATGCTACTATAAATGCATCAGGATATCCCATTCCTTTGATTTTTTGCAGAGATATGAATGCTGCTTCGTATGTGTTAAATTGACCAAACATATATTTGTAATATCTGCTTCCGGGTTGTTTTTCTATTGAAATAGGTTTTACTTTAAACTTATTGTTGTTTACCGTGCGGAAATATGCTCCTATTTGTATTTTGAATATTATTCCGTTGGGAAGCGGTGGATTTATTGGTATTGGGTTGCTGTCATTGTAATAAGATTCTTGCAATGTGATAAATGGTGTGTTATCTGTTTCTTGTGATTTGGTTTGTGCAATGTTTGTTGTAAGTGGAGTGTTGTTGCTTGTAATATTTTGTGTAGTGTCAATTTGTGTTTGCTTGTTGTCAATATTTTGATTGTTAGGATTTTCTATTTTTGTAAAATCTTTTGTTTGTGTTGTTATATTTTGTTGATTTATTGTGTTGTTTGTTTGTGTTTGGGATTTTGTTTGGCTATTGTTTGTAGGTGTAATGGTGTTTTGTGATTGTTGGGAGTTTTCTGCTATTTGTGGAACTTCAAAGTTTATTGGAATTGGTTTGGTTATTTTGGCTATATTGTTGTTTACAAGATATGAGAATTGGACAGATATTGTGTCTTGGTGAGGCAGTATGTTTTGAGGAGTAATTGAAAAAGTTATGTTTTTGGGGGTGTTTCCATTATAGCTTAACCAGACAAAGGAGATTGTGGAATCGGTTTGAAGGGTGTCACACCCTTGGGGATAGTTGGTTATTGATATGTTTATGTAAGAAGGAAACGATATTTTTAGTTTTGCCAAAGAAACATATTGGAATGTATCTATCATAATGTATGCAGAAGTGGGAGTTTGTGCTATCATTTGGGTTGGGATATTGATTATCAATTTACTTTGTGGTATAGGCGTTTTTGCCTGTTGGTTAGATGAAATTCTATGTGTTATTACTGTTGTGGTAGTGCTGGCAGGTTTTTGAGTTGGTTGGTATTTTTCTATTATTTGCTTGGAGTTGTTGGTGTTTTGTATTGCAAGTAATGAATTTGTTTGATTATGTGGTAATTGTAGTTGTTTAGGAGGAACTAATCCTTTATATATTGCGACTATTTGCAGTAGCGTGTTTGTGGCTTTTTCTTTATAGGCTTTGGCTTCTTTTGCCAGTTGTGCTTTTAATGTTATGTTGGTTGTTTCTTTTAGGCTTTTGTTAAGTATTTCATCTGCTTTTTTATTGTATTCGGTTGCTTTGTTTTGTAATATTGATATTATGGTTTGTTGTTGTTCGTTAGGTTGATTTTCTTGTTGTAGTGTATTTATTTGTTTTTCTATAATATCTTGTTTTATTTTTTCATTTTCAACCACTAATGAAGTTAAATCGTTTATTATAGTTTTTGTTGTTTTTTTGAGATATTTATTGTCTTTTTGTGCTGTCTTTATTCTGCTTGGGTTTTTAGAGTTTTTTATATCATAATTATTTTTTTCAATTAAAGCCAAAGCTTCATTGAGATTTTTCAATATGTCTTTTTCTTCTTTATCATTATCTTGTGTATATAGCCAATTGTCTCTTTCCGATGAAGGGATTATTTTTTTCCATATTTTTTTATTATCAATGGAAATATTTGTTTGATTTTGAGATAGTTCATTTGCCAAAATCATGGGAGACATTTGTAAATTTGTTTGAGGAGATGTTTCCGGAAGAGAAGGTGTGTCAAATAAAATTAGGTTAAGTGCCGTATTTTGAGATTCTATGGCTTGTTTGTATAGTTTATGAGCTTTTGTTTTGAGGGATAATTTTTGATCTATATCTTGCTCTTGTTCTGCTTGCATAGATAAATGTGTTGCTTTGTTGAATAATTTTTCAGCGTATTGTTTGTGTGCAATACATTCTTCGGTATTTTGCGGAGGATTTGATAGCAGTAATTTATTAATATATTTCTCATTGGTTGAATATAACGATGTATCTGTTTGTGTTAATGAAGTGTATGTTTTTATTGTTTGTTGCTTGAGTTTGTTTACTTGTTTGTTGAGTTTTGATGTTTTCTTTCCTGTATAGAGGCTTTGTTTTTGAAGTAATGTGTCTATTTTGGTTTCTTGTTGTTTGGCTAAAGAAGATAGTGCCTCTTCTTGTGCTATGTTTTTGATTATTTTTTGTTTGTCTTTTGAAGTAATGTCAAGTGGTGTAATAATTACAGGGGGATATAATGCGGTATCATCTTTAAGTTTGTAAGCTTGTGTTATATTTTTTGCAGATAATGTCTTGAGTTGAGCTGCTGTTTGTAACATAACTTGTTTTTGTTCAATGTCTTTAGTGTGTTGTGCTTCTGTTTCTAATTTTGATGCTATGGAAAAATAAGCTTTTGCATTAGCAGTCAAATATTGTGTTGCACCTGATGGAGTGGAAGCTGTTGTGCTGTCCAGTTTATTTTCTGTGCGGTAATATAAGTAGGCGGCTAAATTGTTTAATGTTTTGTAGTATTTGGGAGATTTTGGGGTAATTTGTTTTATACTGTCTGTTAAAGCAAGTTGTTGCATTATTGTTTTTTCTTCTTGGGGAGAAACTATATCTGTTGTTTGAATGTTTTGTTCTGTAATGGTTATGTTGGATTGTGTTGTCGGTGCTGTTTTTATGTTTTGTATTGTTTGCAAGTGTTTATCTATTGCTGCAATTAAAAGGGAATCAGCTTCCATATCAATTTTTAACTTATCAACCTGTTTTTTTATGCTGTCCTTTTCCGCTATTATGTTTCCATTGTCTAACGCTTGTGTTAATGCTTTGTATTGTAATATTTCAGATTCTCTTTTACCTGTAAGATATTGTTTGGCAAGCAATAATTTTTCTGTTTTTATAGAGTTGTTGTCAGAATCGGATAGTGTTAATTCCGGTAGTATGGTGTTGGTTTGTTGCTGAGCGGTAATATCTGCTATTATGTCTTTTGCAGGAGGATTTTCTTGTGGTTGAGTAGTAGTGTTTGTGATTTGTTCTTTATTGTTTTTTTGATTTGGAGTTGTGTTAGTATTTTGGGCGAGTTGTTGTTGGTTGTTGTTTTCTTGTATGCTGTTTTGTTTGGCAAATTGGTTTTTTTCGTTAGTAGTGTCAATGTTTTGAGCCAGTTGTTCTTTGTTATTGTTTTGGT
>CAYQWX010000021.1:0-4744 GCA_964421355.1 uncultured Bacteroidales bacterium | reverse complement strand
TTGTGTTTATGTTTTTTTCTTGCAAATTATTGTTGTTTTCAGGTGATTTTGTGTTAGTGTTTTGAGCAAGTTGTTGTTGGTTGTTGTTTTCTTGTATGCTGTTTTGTTTGGTAAATTGGTTGTTTTCGTTAGTAGTGTCAATGTTTTGAGCCAGTTGTTCTTTGTTATTGTTTTGGTTTGTGTTTATGTTTTTTTCTTGCAAATTATTGTTGTTTTCAGGTGATTTTGTGTTGGTATTTTGGGCGAGTTGTTGTTGTGGTACATATTTTTCAATTATGTTTTCTACTTTATTTTCTGATTCAGGTGCTATTTTTTCTATTATTCCCGATTTTTTTGCTGCTAAAATTTCTATATATGGTTGTGAAGGGTTTTTTATTATTTCTTGTTTGTACAATTGGAGTGTTTTTTCATTGTTAGCGACTGATTGAGATATTTTTTCCACATCATTTATTACTGAAGTAGAGATATTGTTTGAAGTGTTAGATTCTATGTTTTTAAGTATTTCTTTTTGTGCTAATAAGGATTTTTTTTCAAAGCTAAGTCGTTTTAATATTAATAACTGTTTTTGCTTATTTAGTTTGTTTTCTTTTGAAATAAGTTCTTTTTCGATTTTTTCTATTTCTTTTGTTAAAGCGGATTTTTTCTCCGTTGGTGTTTGTGGAGAATTTGCTTCTTGTTGTTTAGTTTCTATTTCTGTTTTTAATTCCTTAATATTGTTTGATAATTCTAAGAAAGCATCTCTCGAATTTTCTATTTGGGTATTTACATCTGTTAGTTGAGATGATATTTTTTCATTTTCCTTTTTATAGTCGTATTTGTAATTGTATTTTATGTCGGAAAAACCTTCTTGTAAATTATTGATGATATTTAGTGCTTGTTTGGGATTATCTGTTTGTATTTTGTCATATTGTTTTAATATTTGGTTTGAAGAAGTTGTAAATAAATCATTTTGTTCTTTTACGGCTTTGAATATTTTTATTGCTATTATTTCTTTTTCCTGATCGCTGTGCAATTGTCTTAAAGCCTTTTTTAATTCATCTTCGTTTATGTCAGGGGCATCCAATAATTGTTTTATATTTTTTTCATCTTTTTTGACATTATCATTATATTTAATGGTTTGTTGTGCTAATTGTAATAAATGATTATTAGAGTTTTCTATTTCATTCTTTATTGTATCTTTGCTTTGAGTAATAAGTTTGTTTATTTCTTCTTGTTTTATGCTATCTATGTTTATGGTATTTGCAATGTTAGTCGTATCATTATTATTATTAGTAGTAGGAGTTATTTTTTGTGTTTGCTTTGGCGATGAAGTTTCATAATCATTGTTTTTTTTGGCTATTATAGAGGGTGTAAGTTTTGCTTGTTGATATATATCTTCTAATCCTTGAGTTTTTCTTTTCTTTGATGTTTTGTTTACCAATATTTTGTAAACAGATATTTCTTTTGGTGTGGTTTCCCGTTGAGAAGCAAAATATGCGTATTCGTTTTTTTTATCTGTTACATATAAAATGTCATTGTAAGGTGTATTTATTGGGAAGTCCATATTTACAGGAGTGGACCAAGTGCTGGTAGTGCTATCGTATGTGGTTTTAAAGATATCATATCCTCCCATTGATGTTAGTCCTTTTGATGCAAAGTATAATGTTTTTCCATCAGGTGCCAAATAAGGAAAATCTTCGTTGTATTGAGTGTTTACAGGAGCAGGTAGACGTTGTATAATCCATTGTCCAGTTTCGGTTACCGATGCTTGATATATATCCAAATCTTTTTTGTTTTGTCCATAACTTGCAAAAAAAGCCAGTTTACTACTCCACATAAAAGTTAATCCTTTGTATTTCTTTTTTATATCGTATTTTGACCTAAATTCCTGTGGAGTAACTATTATTCTACCTCCAAAGTCCTTTAAACGATAAGAATAATAAAAATTTTCTATTCTTACTTTTTTGTTTTCAACTACTATAAGTTCATTTACATAATTTATTAGTTTTTCTCCGTTTTCACACATTCTTATTTGTTGGTCGGCATTATATTTACGGAGCAACTTTCCTTTTGCAAGTTCTTTGAATTTTTTATAATAAGTGATTGCTTCTGGAAAATGATATGTTAAGTGTAATGCGTAACCATAATAATAATAGACAAGTGCATTGTCAGGTTGCAATTTTTTTACATAGTTTAAATATTGTTTTGCCTTTTTTATATCGGTGTTTGTTTCTATAAGACAAATTGCATATTTGAGGTTTAATTCTGCATTACGGCCGTGTATACTCAATAATTGTGAGTAAATTGGCATTGCATCCATATAATTATTATCTTCAAAATAAGTATCCGCTTTCTCTTTATTTTCTTTTTCTATAGGTGTAAGTTCTTGAGAATATAACGTTATTGATAAAAATAGTAGTAATATATATGTAAGTAATTGTTTAAGCATTATTGATTTTAGTATTATTTTCACAAAAATACACGAAAAATTGAACTTATATTGTTATTTTGTGATAAAATTGTGTCTTGTTATTTGAATAGCATTCATAATTAAATGTAATTTTAGATATTGATAGGTATGAGAAAATTTTCTTTTGGGCTTTTATTTTTATAAATGAATATTATTACTTAAAAACCTTTAACTTTGCAATCATTAAATAAATTTTATGTAATGGGAAAAAATGAAAAAGATAGTTTTTGGGTAGTTATTTATGATAAAGCATTTACAGAGATAAAACGTTTTAAATATTCCAAAACTAAATTGATATTGCTTATTGTTTTTTTATTATCTTTTTTGTTTATACTTGATTTTTTTGTTGTTTCTTATACTCCAATAAAGTTTTTGGTACCGGGGTATCCTACTGAAAGTATAATTGTTAGAATGGAAACAGATGCTGTGAGGATGGATTCCGTGATGCGGGAGTTGAAAATGAAAAATGAATATATTACCAATATTCTTAAAATTCTTAAGAATGACAGTTTGGATAATTATGTGTCGGAGCCTGTTCATGATTCTTCTATAGATTATAAAAACGTAGATATGTCATTATCTAAAGATGATTCTTTGTTTAGACGAGAGATGGAACAGAAAGCAATATTTTCTTCTAATGTTCAGGTTACAACTAGTAATAGAACGGTTGACTTGTATAAAATAAATTTTTATCCGCCGATAAAAGGTGTGATTTCCAATAAATACGATCCAAGTAAAGGGCATTATGGGGTAGATGTCGTGTCAAAGCCCAATGCTTCGGTTGCAGCAATAGAATCAGGAGTGGTGATTGCTGCTTATTGGTCTCTAAATGTGGGTTATTCAATTCATATTCAGCATTATAACAATGTTGTGTCCGTTTATAAACATTTGACTAATGTATTGGTAAAGCAAGGTGATAAAGTTAGAAGTGGACAACCTATTGCTTTTATTGGTAATACAGGAGAATTATCAAGTGGAACACATTTGCATTTTGAAATGTGGTACGCAGGTAAAAGCCTTGATCCGACAAAATATATAAATTTTGCTAATTAACTTTTCTGTTATGAAAAATATTGCCATATTAGGTTCTACCGGTTCAATAGGGACACAAGCTCTTGATGTAATATCTTCTCATAGTGACTTATTTTATCCTTATGTGCTTGTTGCAAAAAGTAATTATAAACTTTTGGTGGAACAGGCGTTGAAATATAAGCCTAAAATGGTAGTAATTACTGATGCGAACTTGTATAAGGAAGTGGAGAATATGTTGGAGGGAAGTGGCATTCAAGTGGCGGCAGGAGAAGGGGCTTTGGATATGGTGGTAGCTTTGCCTGAGGTTGATATTGTGCTTACTGCTATGGTTGGTTTTGCGGGACTTCGTCCTACTATCAGAGCTATTGAAGAAGGAAAGGATATTGCTCTTGCGAATAAAGAAACATTGGTGGTGGCGGGAGAAATTATTATGCAGAGAGCTAAGGGAAATAATGTAAATATCTTACCTGTTGATTCGGAACATTCTGCTATATTTCAATGTTTAGTAGGAGAAAGTCATGATAGCATAGAAAAAATAATTTTAACTGCTTCGGGAGGACCGTTTAGGGGAATTAGTTATGAAGAATTGAAAAAAAAGACTAAAGAAGAAGCATTGAAGCACCCTAATTGGAATATGGGAGCAAAAATCACAATAGATTCTGCTACTTTAATGAATAAGGGGTTGGAAGTAATAGAAGCAAGGTGGCTGTTTGATGTATTACCTGAAAATATAGATGTAGTAGTACATCCTCAATCTATTATTCATTCTCTTGTTCAGTTTGTTGACGGAAGCATTAAAGCTCAAATGGGACTTCCTGATATGAAATTGCCTATTTTGTATGCTTTGTCATATCCTATGCGTATAAAATCTAATTTGCCGAGATTTGATTTTACAAATTATTCACAATTGTCATTTGAAAAGCCTGATATGGAGGTGTTTAAGAATTTGGCAAGTGCATATTATGCTTTGAACAAAGGAGGAAATTTGCCTTGTGTTCTTAATGCGGCTAATGAAGTGGCAGTTGAATTGTTTTTGGAAGAAAGAATAGGTTTTACTGCTATGTTTGATTTGGTGTTGGAAGTGATGAATAAGGTTGATTTTATTAAAACTCCTTCCTTGGATGACTTGTTTGCTTCAGATGAGTTTGCAAGAAAAATTACTTATGAATTGGCTAAAACTTAAAAAATTTTTTGAAAATTAAATTATTTATAATTAAGCTAACTTTTTTATTTTGAAAATTATTTAGAGTGCTATTCTTTTTT
>CAYQWX010000020.1:0-27622 GCA_964421355.1 uncultured Bacteroidales bacterium | reverse complement strand
TGACTATCTGCATCCGATATTTTAAATTTAGAAAAAATTTTTGGAGTAAATAAAAATTCTATTGCCATAGCTATTCGTCTTGTTCCCCTTATTCTAATAGCATGGATATTTTTATCTATTTTAGCTATATTTAATTCTTCTAATGTTTTTTCCAAATATGGATTTTTTAATGGATATGAAAAATAATTCAAATACCTAATTAGATTTAAAGATAATTTGGTAGGAGCAGAATTTACCTTTTTGTAATTTACATTAATATCTTTCTTAATTTTTATATTAAGTGTATTCGTAAATTGGTTTATAAATTCTTTTATATTTTCCCGAAATGATTCATAAGGAAAAACAATTACACTACAATCAAGTGTGTTCAAAACCTGCAAATAGGTATAATATTTCCACTGATTTATCTTTCCATTTCTTTTTAACATTTCCAAATATTCAGCAAAAGACAAATTTCTATGATGTTTAATATACGAAGTATCATAATAATTTTCAAACAAAAAATTACCTCCCGTTTTAACATAATATGCATAACTTGATTGTATTATCTCATCTTGTCGTCTAACAAAAACTATACAATCAACCTTATCATAATTATTTATAATATATTTTATATTATTCACGATAAAAGATAGATCTATTTTATTTTGTATTCTTACTGGATAAATTCCTTCATTACTAATAATTAAGTTATTGGGAAAATATTTTAATCTCTCAAATCCAAAAATTATTTTATTAGAATATTCATCTTTTATATACTCAAAATTATCAATATAGGGGAAAAATCTTTTTTGGAACCAAGTAGTTGCTGTTTTAGGTGCCCCAATATGTAATATTAATCTCTTCATAATCTTTATAATTACTTCTATTAACCATTATTCATTCACATCATCCCCCCCACCACATAAACCTATTATCAGGATACAGTTCCGTAATACTCAACATCCTGTCAACCGTATGGGATACCAGGTCCTCTATTGATTGCGGGTTTGTGTAAAAAACCGGAGATAACGGAAAAATAATTCCTCCGGCTAAGGTAACTTTTTTCATGTTCTCTATGTGGATTAAATTATAAGGGGCTTCCCTAACGGAAAGCACTAACTTTTTTCGCTCTTTTAGCATAACATCTGCAGCTCGCAACATTAAAGAATCAGCCACTCCGTTAGCCACTTTGGCCAGTGTATTCATAGAACACGGCACTACAAACATTGCATCGTATCCAGCACTACCGGAAGCTATATCCGCAAAAAGATTTCTGTTGGAAACCCATCTCAATTTTGAATCCTCGGTTACCATACGGGATAAATTCGATTCCAACTCGCTTTGCCATACCTTTTCTCCCGTTTCGGAAGCCACAACACTAACGCTCTTCACCTTATCCAAAGACAATAATTTTTGTAGCAACATTCTGGCATATATCATACCTGATGCCCCTGTTATGCCTACAATAATTTTCATGAACCAAATTTATAATAAACACTTATACGAATTACATTATTATTACATCCCAAATCTTTAAGATGCCTATTATCTTTAGGATACCACCTAATAGGAAGGATAGAGTATGAAAAATGATTCATTATAATCCAATTATCTGAGATTATATATCCTATCCCCACTTGTCCAGCAATCTCATAACTTTCGAATGGCGGGTCAGGAGGAGAAACGACCAGTGAACCAAATGTTTCAGATGCTTTGAATAAATAACCCAAAGATATTCCTGCTTCTCCTATAAATTTATCATGATAAAGATATTGTAAAGAAACGGGAACTTCCATATAATTTAAACTACTTTTATAATATAAAAAATTATCTTTACTTGCTGCTTTTGCTCCTTTCTGGATGTATTTTATTTCCATTTGCAAAGAATAGGTTTTATTAAAAACAAACCGTGTAAAGCCTCCTGCTTCTATTCCTATCTTATTATAACCACCATAGGTATCTCCATCTACTTGAGAAGGCACAAGTCCAAATAGCAAACCGCCCTCAAAACCTTTAGTTTGGGCATGTAATATTTTTATAAAAAACAACAAAAATACACTAATGTAAAATAGGCGTTTCATCAGCTTGTAATATTTCCAAAGTACTTACATTATATACAAAAGTAACTATATAACAATGATTTTCATTGTAATCAGTAGAAACTTCAAAATTATTAACATTTATACTTGTAGAATATCCTACTATATTTGTATTTAATGATATTGTTTCTCCCCAAGTACCATTAAGAGCAGCACGCAACACATGACGGTGAACATAATTTGACACATCTTCTCCACTCTCATTATCGGCATCTTTCTGCCAACCAATTAAGCTGTCTTCCGTAAGATAAAAACATAGTTTAAGTCCACTATCAGCTTGAAAAGTATTTATAACATAAACCGTAGCCGTAACATTTAATTTTCGTGAAGTCGTATCAAAAGATGTTGAAGTTACAATATTTAACCATTGAGGTTCTTGTAATATCTCATTTATACTACTACCCCACTCTGAATATGATTGCAAAAAATTATCATTTACTTTTTTTCTATTTACCATACCTACAGGTAACCCTGCATTGGAAGCAGAAAAATAATTATCCAAATCATTACCTACAGTGGTACGAAAGTCTTCACCAAAATAATTTTGCGTAAGAGGAGCAGCTAAGTCTCCCACATGAATACCTATAGCTACTATTTTATCTCCATAAAGTTCTTTCAGCTCTTCTAATGTTTTGTGTGCACGTGGACAATTATTACACAAATGTGCTGTAAAATCTTCTACCAATACCTTTTTTACATAATTTACAGAATCATTAGTTCCTCCACCATTACCCCCTTCCACATAGGGTGGTGTAATTTTATCACACGAGTAAAAAAGCAAAATACTGATTATAAATAATATAAAATATCTTTTTTTCATAATAATAAATTAAAAACTACTACTTATAGATAATGTTAAACCAGACATTGCCGGCACTACCCTGCATACTCCACCCACACACATTATCCCTTCTCTTTGCTTACCATAACCCATTTGTATTCGAGTTGCACCTGCGGTATAGCCTAAGGACAAATTATAATAATGTATCCTTTTTTCAGGAATTTCATTTCCATAATTATATTGGTCCATTATGGCAATAAACCATTTGCGTTTTAAAGTATATTGGAACAAAGCCATTGCCCAATTTCCATAATCCTGACAAGTAAATAATGATTGTAATTGTGTTTTTATTGTATTATTGGAATTTATTTTATATGTAATGTCTGCAACTCCTACATTTGCAAACACGGTAGGATGTCCTTTTTTACCTCTTAACACATTGTAATTGTAAATAAGATTTTGATATTCTAAATTCATTTTAAGATGATGGGATATTTTTCTATAAATTTCCAAACTAAAGTCTTGATAATATAATTCCTTACCGATAGAAAACAAGTCTGCATTATATCCCAAAGTACCAGCTTGTCCAATATTAATAGTATCTGCAACAGGTAATTTTTTTATAGATGAAATTCTTGAAAAATTAACAGATACCGATGTACCATATTTCCCTCCTATTTTTGTTTTTTTAGGTATTTTATAAAAAATATCCGCCTCAAAACCTGTTTCTCCATTAGGCTGTGACACATAAGGGTACATTGCGGTAAGAGCATAAGAATGATTTTTGGATAATGCAGGAATATAATTTATTGCAAGGTTATTGAGGTTAGCATTACGAGATGAACGAAAACTCATATTATACAATGATTGTGCTTGTAAAATAACTCCAAATCCTTTGCGAGTATATGTAGTAGAAAATTTAAGTGCTTGTCCGTCTTGATAAATAAAATTATTATCTGCCGAAGGGTCGTTTATTTTATATGCATATTCAGATTGAAAGATTATATTTTTATATGAAACTGTTGTTCTACCTGAAGTAGCTAATACATTTTTGGGCAACTTGTAAAGAGGGTCCTTATCATCTTCATATTTTGATACTGCACTTCCTCCAATTGAGATGTTTAGTCCCGTCTTCTGTAACAGTTTAATATATTCCGATAAATTTAATTCGGCATCTGCTCCTCTAACAATACCAGGACCTTCGCTCCAAAAGAAACGTTGCTTACCTATAAGTCCTTTTAACAACAAACCTTTTGCAGGATTTATATGAACTAATATACCATCATAAGAATTATCGATACCGAGAGTTTTGTCTTCGTATGACCTTAAAATAAGTCCACTGCCAAATTGTTCGTAAAAACTACCTACTACCACTTTGTATAAATCAGTTTGATATTGTAAGAATTTATATGGTATTCCCGTTCCGTTGTATCTTTTATCATAACCTTCAGGTGTAAGTAAATATGCTTCATACCTTAATCCTGCTGTAAAATTCTGATATTCATAAATAAAATTGGCATACCCCATAAAGCCTATTTTTTGTGGAGGTTGTCCGGCACCAATAAGCGTATCTTTGTTGTAATAATAAACATCCGTTTGGAAATTACCATGTAATTGTCCTTTTTGAGCTAATACAAATACAGGTAATAAAAAAACCGGAAAAAATATTTTTAGTCTATTCTTTAATTTTTTCACCTTTATTCAATTTTTGTATCATTTCAAACAAATGGTCTTCGTCTCCGTCTGTATAAGAAGTGTGTTGCCATACAACTTTACCATTTTTATCCAATAAAAAGGTGTGCGGTACATTTACCACATTCATAGCACGCTTAAATTCCTGATTTGGATCAAGTAAAACTGTAAATTCCCAGCCTCTTCCCCGCACAAAAGGAGCAACTCTTGATGAACTACGGCTATCATCTATTGACACGGCTATTACTTCAAAATCTGCATCATCTTTCCAATCGTCATAATTATCAGATATTGCAGACAATTCTTTGATACAAGGTACACACCAAGTAGCCCAAAAGTCTAATATAACAGGTTTACCAATTTTATTTAGCGTATCGGTATTTATAGTTTTACCATCAATGGTTTTTAACTCTAAAGAAGGTATATTTTGTGCATATATACCAAATGATAAAAACACTAATAATGAGAGTGTTAAATATTTTTTCATAATTTCACATTTTATATTACGAAGTAAAAGTAATTATTTTTCATATATCTTTTACAAAAATCATGCAAAAAAATAGGCTGCCTTTCTGAGACAGCCTATTTTTCATGTTTTTATTATCTTTATTAATAATTAATATTCGTGTCGTTGTCAGAATAATAACGCATAAATTGAACTCTTTCAAATGCAGCAGGATTCTTAACATTCTTTTGACTTACTAATCCTTTTATGTCGTTTAGTGAGTTAAATTTGTTTTTGTCAAGATAGTCTGCCAAGAAATTATTCATTTCAGAAATCACTTTAGGTCCGTTTTTATATAAAGTAGATGCTATTTCTACTGCAGAAGCTCCTGCCAATAATACTTTTACAAGTGCTTCTCCGTCATGGATACCTGTAGAAGCTGCTAATTGAGATTTTACTTTACCGTAGGATAATGCTATCCATCTTAAAGGATATGTAATTTCAGATGGATTAGAAAAAACAAACCCTGATGTTAATTCTCTTGAGTTTATATCTATATCTGGGTTATAATGACGGTTAAACATTACAATTGCATCGGCACCAGCATCAGCAATCTTTTTTACCACTTCTACTATGTTGGTAAAATAATGGCTCATTTTTATAATTAGAGGTAATTTGGTAGCTTCTCTAACTTTTTTTACAATATCTATGTATGTTTTTTCTATTTCTGCACTTGTTTTTTTATTATCACTTGGCAACAAGAAAATATTTACTTCCAAAGCATCTGCTTTTGCTTCTTCTATTTTTTTGGCAAAAAATGTCCATTCGTGAGTAGATACACAGTTTACACTTGCTATTACGGGAATAGAAACCGTATCTTTTGCATCTTTTATTAATTTTATATATTTCTGTATGTTATCTTCTTTTATTTTGTAGTCAAAATAATCTAAAAATTCATTGTCATATCCGTATTTTTCAGCTTCTTTCAAGTATTCGCCATATTCAAACATTATTTCTTCTTCAAATATAGATTTGAGGACTATTGCTCCTGCACCATTTTCTTCAAATGCTTTTAATAATTTGGTTGAACCTGTCAATCCGCTACTTCCTACTATGACTGGACTTTTTAAATGTAGACCAGCAAAAACTGTTGAAATATCTTTATTCATTTTTCTGTAATTTTTATAATTTGTAACATTGGCAAATTTATAAAAATATTTAATACAAGTAATAGATATAGATTTTTTATAGAAATTTTATAGATTTTTTTGACACACAAGCTCTCCACCTACATACACAACAAACTAATAATGAAAGCATTAAAAAGTAGTTGGTAAAATAAAAAATATTTTTAATCTACATTTTTATCAAAATAAGGGTTGTTGTGAATATTTCCATTTTTGTCCACTTGTTTAGTTCCTGCTTTATCTGGTTCTTTGTTTTCCGGATTATATGGTAGTTTCTTTTCTTCTTCGTTTATGTTTTCTTTTATTTCGGATATTGTTTTACGCACTTTTTTACCAATAATAGGAGTATCTTCATATTTATCGTCTTCTTTCTTGCTTGATGATATATTTAATCCTTCTTTTACTATATTTAATATTTCATCAGACACATTTATATCTGCATTTTCGTCTATTATATCTTCATTTGCATTAAATCCTGTTATAATCATTGTAATACGTAATTTTCCCACAAACTCTTTATTATTCTCATCAATTTTTGATACCCCATAAATAATGTCGGTTTTTCCGGTAAGTTTTTGAACCACACCCATTACATTTGTTATTTCTCTTGCTGTTGCTTCATCTTCTTCCGAGGTTGCAAAATGTATTAACACATTTTTTGCCCCTTCTATGTTATTATTATTTAACAATGGAGACGATAATGCTTCTCTTAATGCTAGAGCTTCTCTTTTTTCACCTTTTGCTTCTCCTATTGACATTAGGGCAACACCACTGTCTTTAAGCACAGAATGTACATCCGCAAAATCTACATTTACATATCCTTTTACAGTAATTATTTCTGCAATACCTTTTACGGCAATAGTCAAAGTTTCATCGGCATATCTCCATGCTTCCGTAATTGGCTTGTCTGCATATAGTTCATTTATTTTATCGTTACTAATAACTATTACACTATCAACATATTTTTTCAGTTCTTCCAGTCCCTTTTTTGCATTCTTTAGTCTTTTTGCTCCTTCCAATAATGATGGCGTGGTAACTACTGCTACAGTAAGTATATCCTTTTCTTTTGCAACTTTTGCTACAATAGGTGCAGCACCGGTACCTGTTCCTCCACCCATTCCTGCTGTAATAAACACCATTTTTGTGCTTTTATCAAACATGGCTTTTATGTCATCTATGCTTTCTTTGGCAGCAGCTTCTCCACGTTCGGGATTATTTCCTGCACCAAGCCCTTCTGTAAGAGATTTTCCTATTTGTATTTTATTTTCATCAGGAATAGGACTTTTTTTGAAATCTTGAGCATCGGTGTTTATCAAATAATAATCTACACCAACAATACCTTCTTTTGCCATATTGTTTACGGCATTACCACCTGCCCCTCCCACTCCGATTACTTTAATAATGTTTTTGGAAGTTGCAGATTTTTCATTATTTACAGGTTCCATATCAAATTTCATAAGTAATAAATATTTTTAACTTACACCACCGTCATCAACAAACTCACCTAGTCCGTCTAATATTTTCCCCCAGAAATTTTTTTTCTTTTTCTTGTCTTTTTTTGCAGATAATTTTTCTTTTTTATTTCCTTCATCTTTTATTTCAATGTCTTCTTTTTCTCCTAATAATAAAGATGTTAAATTATGCTCATAGGCATATAAAAGCAACCCTATTACTGTGGCATATTGTGGCTTTTGCAATTCTTTACGAACTTGCAAATACATTCTTTTTTCTTCATTCAATTTATATTTATCCAATACTTTTCCTATTCTCGTTTTTATTCCTACCCAAAATTCCACTGCCATATCTATACCTGGAAGCATAGAGCCTCCTCCTGTTATTACAAACTCTTTTATGTTGGATAAATCTATAGAGTTTGCTTCTATCTCTCCTATTATAGGTTCTATCATACTTTCTTTTACTTTGCTCCTAATCACTTTTGCCAATTCTTTTTTTGATATTTTGGCAATATGCCCTTCTCCCACTCCCGTTATTTCTATATAAGTGTTTTCGGGTATTTCCGAAGGCATACAAGAACCATTTTCTTCTTTCAATTTTTTTGCATCACTATAAGTAATTGAAAACGCATCTTTAATATTATCGGTAAGCACCTCGCTTCCTATTGGATTTACTGCCGTAAGTAACAATTTATGTTTAGAAAACAAAGCAACATCAGAAGTACCACCACCTATATCTATCAATACCACACCTAATTCTCTCTCTCTATCAGAAAGCGTACTTTTAGCAGAAGCAATCGGCTCCAGAATGTATTCTTTTACTTTTTTCCCACTGAATCTTATACTTTCTTCAATTAAATTTTTTGTAGATTTAATTATTTTTACCAAATGAAAATTACCATAAAGTTTCTTTGCTTTGTAACCAACAGGGTCTAATGTTTCAAATTCTTTATTATTTACATCAATAACAACATAATGTTTAAGAAATATATTTACTAATTCATATCTTTCATCTATCATTTGGCGTTTTACCATGTCTTCCAACTCTTCCAAATCACTTGCTTGTATCTCTCGGTTGCCTATTACAATATTTTCACTAACTATTTCGGTTTCTATACTATAACCGGCAATCCCCACTATAATATCATCTACTATTATTTTTGCATCTTTTTCTACAGCATCTATTGCAGTTTTTATACTATTTGCCGTTTCTTTTACATTTATCACTTCCCCTCTATTCATGCCTTCAGAAGACACTTCACTAAAATCAACGATACTAAGTCCTTCTTCGCTTTTTTCAGCCAATAGATAAACTATTTTTGTAGTACCAAGGTCTAATACTCCGATAAATTCTTTTTTATTTTCCATAATGCTAATATTATATAAAATATTTTTTATTTTCTACACACAATTTGATTATTAAATTTCAAACTAATTTCTTTATACTTATTCCACCCTACTTTAGGTAGCACATCTTTGTAAAACACAGTGAGATACCTAAATTTCTTTTCCACATTTTTCACCTCTCCAAAGTTAATTAAAAAATTTCCAACTTTAGGTATCAATTCAAATTCATTTAATGACTTTACATAAATTTGTTCTATATTACTGTTCCAGAAGCTATTATAATGAATATAGCTAGCAAGTATATAAATCTTTTTTAATAAAGTATCTCTCATAAACAACATATCACTATTTTTCACATTAAATTTTTTTATATCGAACAATTCCAAAGGGGCATCTATTTTACCAGTTGCCACAGGTACTCTCGTTATGCTCATTGAGGTATAAGGCATAAGGTAGCCATCTTCGTCTATGTAATAAGTATTTTTATCATAAGTAATAATTCTTACAATAGGCGTTCTTTGTGTTATTTCTATATGTACACTACCATCATAGGTAGTATAAACTTCTGCATTTTTAACCACACTCTCACTTTCTATAATATGTTCACATTGAAGGGTATTTACACTATCCATTAGAGAACCAAGTAATGAAATCTTGTTTTTATCCAATAGTTCTTTAACATACTCTTTGTTTATAAAATTATGGCGTGCACTATCCAAAATCACAATATTAATTTTACCAACTCTCGTTTGCTTAACAGTATTTTTAATAATAAATGGCACTATAACAAAGTATAAAGTTATAGTAAGCCATAACAAGATTTTTTTATAATTATTTTTTAATATTTTTATTATATTGCTCATTTACAAAGCTTTATTCTTTAACATTTGTTTAATATTATCTACTTCTCTATCTATATCTCCGGCACCCAATGTAAGCAACACATCTATTTCTTGAGATGATAAATATTTCACTAATTCTTTTTTTGGTATTACCACTTTATTTTTAGATTGTATTTTATTCAATAACCATTCAGATGTTATACCTTTTATAGGTTCTTCCCTAGCAGGATAAATAGGCAACAAAATTATGTCGTCTGCCATTGATAATACCTTTGCAAAATCTTCTGCAAGGTCCTGTGTTCTGGAAAACAAATGCGGCTGAAAAACTACTGTAACCTTTCTATCTGGATACATTTTTTTTACACTTTCCAATACTGCTTCTATTTCCCGCGGATGATGTGCATAATCATCAATAAATAGAACATTTTTATTTTCGTAAACTTTTTCAAACCTACGCCAATTACCTTTGAAAGAAGCAAGAGCATTTTTTATTTGATTAGGAGCAATGCCACTATTATAAGCAGCAGTAAAAGCTGCTACTGCATTTTCAACATTGTGAATGCCATCTACATTTAACAACATATTTTTTAGTATCCTTTCCGAATAAACTACATCAAACATCTTGTTAGTCAAATCAATATTAGTAGCATGAAACAATCCTTTATTTATTCCATAAGTAATAATTTGCGTTGATGCTTCAAATTTTGGCAATAAAGTTTCATTAAGCACAAGCAGACCATCATTTATAAGATTGTAGGCAAAAGTCTTATAAGTAACAAGCAAGTTTTCATAATTGCCATATATATCCAGATGGTCAGCATCAATAGCAGTAATAATATTGATAAAATTATTTTTTAAGTGCAAAAACGATTTATCATATTCATCTGCTTCCACAATCATATATTCAGCACCCTCATCATATACAAAATTTGAATTATAATTACTCATAAGTCCTCCTGAAAAAGCAACAATCTTTTTCCCGGCAGTTTTAAATATATGAGTAATCATAGAAGTAACGGTAGTCTTGCCATGAGTACCTGCAACAGCAATTGTTTTGTAACCTTCTGATATTTCTCCTAATACTTCTGCACGTTTTAGTAATTTGTACCCGTTATTTTTAGCAAAAAGTAATTCCTTATGATTGTCTGGAATAGCAGGAGTATAAATAACAAGCGTTTCAAATGTTGATAAAGAGGCTAAAATATTTTCATTCTCCTCAAAATGTATATTTATCCCTTCGTTTGTCAACATTTTTGTAATACGGGAAGGGACTTTATCATAGCCTAATACATTTTTACCCATCAACTTGAAATATTTAGCCAAAGCACTCATTCCTATACCACCTATTCCTATAAAATAGATGTTTTTATATGTTAGCAGATTATTGTTTTTCATAATTATTTATCAAATTGAAAATTTCTTTTACAATTTTTTCTGTAGCTTCCGGTTTTGCCAAACTTTTAATATTTTTTGCAAGCAAAACTTGTTTTTCCTTATCTTCCAAAAGGGAGATAATCTGTGGCACAAGATTTTCTTTTGCTTTATCATTTCCTACTAGCAACGCTGCATCTTTTTTCACAAGAGCCATTGCATTTTTATATTGATGATTTTCAGCCACATAAGGAGATGGCACTAGTATTGCAGGTTTTCCCACCACCTCTAATTCAGATATAGACATAGCTCCTGCTCTGGAAATTATTACAGTAGCCACAGCATACGCCAAATCCATACGGTAAATAAAATCAGTTACGAGTATTCCTTTGGATTTTAGCTCCTCCTTGTTATTTACCTTGTTTATATAACTTTTTCCTGTTTGCCACAACACTTGAACATTATTGTCAATCAGCATGTCCAATTTATGATGTATGGCTTCATTTATTGCTAATGCTCCCAAACTACCCCCTACAACTAACAAGACAGGTTTGTTTTTTGAAAAACCAAAATAATCAAATGCTTCTTCTATTTTTTCATTTATGTCTAATATTGCTTTAGATATTGGATTACCTGTAATTACTACTTTTTCTTTTGGGAAAAATGCTTTTGCTTCTTCATATGCTACACATATTTTATTTACCTTTTTAGCCAACAACTTATTAGTAACTCCGGGATAAGAATTTTGTTCTTGAATAAGAGAAGGGATTCCTTTTTTAGTAGCAGCGTATAATACAGGACCACTAACGAATCCACCTGTACCAACTACTACATCAGGAGAAAACCGTTTTAATATTTTTTTGGAACGGCACACACTCTTTAACAAACGTGGCAAAAAAGTCAGATTTTTTAATGATAAACTTCGTTGAAAACCTCTTACAGGCACACCTTCTATCTTATATCCTGCACGAGGTACTTTTTCCATTTCCATTTTTCCTTCCGCTCCAATAAATAATATATCAGCTTCAGAATTATGCTTTTTTATTTCGTTGGCAATGGCAATTGCAGGAAAAATATGTCCCCCTGTGCCACCACCACTAATTATTATTTTCAAGTCCTGCTTCATTTTTATCCTTTTTTATTTTATTTTTATCTTTTTTATCCACAGTTTTTGATATGGATATTAGTATTCCATAGGCAATACTCATGATTATAAAAGATGACCCACCCATGCTAATAAGTGGTAAAGGCTGTCCAGTAACCGGCATAATCCCCACAGCAACAGCCATATTGACAAAAGCCTGCAAAGTTATTATCAAGACAATACCAAGCATTAAATACATTGCAAAAGATCTTTGCTCTACTCTAGCAGATAAACGAACTACTCTGAAAAATAAAAAAACATAAAAAGACATAACTATAAATCCACCCCACAACCCATATTCCTCAAGAATAATAGCAAATATAAAATCTGAATAAGGATGAGGCAATACACTTTTTTGAACGCTTTTGCCGGCACCTTTACCTACAAGTCCTCCCGTAGCTATTGCAATTTTTGCCTGAGTAGCCTGATAATTACCGGCTGTTAGTTCGTCTGTTTTTTTATCATCATTATTTATGAAACGTTCTATTCTGTTTTTCCAAGTACCAACACGACTATGAGGCATAAAATAATTCATACCCCAAATAAGAGAAACCATTAAAATTATTCCGATAAGACCGACAAGTAACAAATGCCATAAACGAGCACCACCAATCCAAATGAGAATAAAAGAAGCCAATGTTACAATAATTGCTGTAGATAAATTTGCAGGCATAATAAGTATCACTATCAATAAAGTAGGAATAACCAAATGCCAAAACAAAACTTTAAATTTTCTCACATCATCTTTCAATTTATACAGTCTTGCCGCTAAAAAATTTATTAAAGCAAATTTTGCTAAATCCGAACTCTGAAAAGTAAACCCTGTCCCCGGAATTACTATCCAACGAGAAGCCTGATTTAATGAAACACCATAAAAAAGAGTAAGAACCAGCAACCCTAAACCCAAAAGATAAAAAATATTAGCAAAAACAAAATGGTAAGTATATCTTACAAATTTATGAAAAACATAAGCTAAAGTCGCACCAACTAAAATAAATATTGTATGCTTAATAATAAAAAACCAAGGGGTTCCTATCCTCAAAGCCAATGACTCGGTAGAGCTAAAAACAACAATGAGAGAGACAAATACCAGAGATATGTAAATAGCCCATAAGCCCTTATCTCCCTCTAATTTAATAATATTTTTAGGCACTACCTTGCTCATAATTCCCTCACATATTTTTTGAATTGGCGACCACGATCTTCATAATTTTCAAACAAATCAAAACTTGCACAAGCAGGTGATAACAAAACGGTATCTCCGTCATTTGCAATATTATAAGCTTGTGTTACTGCATCCTTCATTGATTTTGTTTCTACAATTACAGGAATAATTCCTTCAAAACTTTTCTTTAACTTTTCGTTATCCACACCAAGACAAACAAGAGCTTTTACTTTCTTTTTTACAATATCATAAAGTTCCGAATAATCGTTCCCTTTATCTGTACCTCCTGCAATCCAAACAACAGGATCATTAACAGTTTCCAAAGCAAAACGAGTAGAATTTATATTGGTTGCTTTGGAATCATTTATAAATTTTATTCCTGCTATTGTTAAAAACTCTTCCAATCTGTGTTCCACTCCCTCAAAAGTCATCAAACTTCTACGAATAGTTTCATTTTTTATTTTCATTATATTAGCAGCAATAGCTGCAGCCAACGAGTTTGACACATTATGCTTCCCTTTCAAAGACAAGTCTTTCAACTCCATTTCAAAATACCTCTCATCTACATTGATATACATTTTTTCCTCATCTGCATAGCCACCTATATCTAGTCTTTCCTCCAAAGAAAAAGGAATACCTGCACCTTTTGCCCAAATACGGTTTAACTCTATTATCAACTTATCATCTTTGAAGAAAACAAAATAATTTTCATCACTAAAATTCTGTATCAAACGATACTTTGCGGCTGCATATTTCTTTATGTCGTATTCATAACGATCTAAATGATCTGGTGTAATATTTAACAAAATAGCAATGTCTGGATTAAAATCATAAGAATTATCTAATTGAAAACTACTTATTTCCAATATATAATAGTCATAATCATTATTGTCGGCAACAAGTCTCGCAAAACTATGCCCGACATTTCCTCCCAAAGCAACCTTTGTTCCGGCATTTCTAAATATATGGTATATCAACAATGTTGTTGTGGTTTTTCCATTACTACCGGTAATGGCTATAATTTTTGATTTGTCATCTAAATATCTATATGCAAATTCTATTTCACTTATTATTTTTATACCTTTTTCCTTTGCTAATTGTATAACTTGCACATTATCAGGTATTCCCGGACTTTTTATAATAGTATCGGCGTTCAACAATATTTCCAATGTATGCTTAGCTTCCTCATAAGGAATATTATGCTTGTCCAACTCCTTTTTATATTGTTTTTTTATTTTCCCTCTATCCGACACATATACCGACAACCCTTTTGTTTGAGCAAGAATAGCAGCACCGACACCACTTTCTCCTGCTCCCAATATCACTATTTTATATTTTTTATTATCCATAAACACTTCTCCTTATTATCTGATTTTCAATGTAATAATAGTTAAAACTGCAAAAAATATAGCCACAATCCAGAATCTTATTACTATTTTGTTTTCGTGAATACCTTTTTTCTGAAAATGATGATGTATAGGAGACATAAGAAAAATACGCCTTCCTTCACCATATTTACGTTTTGTATATTTGAAATAAGATACTTGTAATATTACCGACAAACTTTCTAACAAAAATACTCCTGCCAAAAGTGGCAACAAAAGTTCTTTCCTGATAACAATAGCAAATACAGCAATTATTCCTCCAATAGTAAGACTTCCGGTATCTCCCATAAACACCTGCGCAGGATAAGAATTATACCACAAAAAGCCAACCATTGCCCCAATAAAAGCACTTGCAAATACCACCAACTCTCCAATATGAGGAATATACATAATATTCAAATAATCAGAAAAAATTATATTACCTGACACATAAGCCAATATTCCAAGTGTAGCACCTGCTATACTGGAAGTACCCGCCGCAAGTCCATCTAATCCGTCAGTAAGATTTGTCCCATTAGATACAGCTGTAACAATCAATACCACTACTAAAATAAAAACTAACCAAACAACTTTATCCTGCCACTTTTCTGGTAAAAAACTCACTAACCACTTATAATCAAACTCATTATTTTTAATAAAAGGGATAGTGGTTTTAGTTGATTTAACACTAATATATCCAGGTTTTGTAGAATTATCGTTAAACCTTATATCTTCTTTACTATAAACTATATTTGTATTATTCTTTTCTTTAATTTTAATTACCACAGAATTACTAAAATAAAATGCCGCTCCTACCAAAATACCAAGACCAACTTGTCCATACACTTTAAAGCGTCCTTTAAGACCTTCCTTATCTTTTTTAAACACTTTAATATAATCATCCATAAATCCCACAAACCCCAACCATAAAGTAGTAATCAACATCAACAACACATACACATTTGACAAATCGGCAAACAATAAAATAGGAATAACTATAGATAAAATAATAATAATACCTCCCATAGTAGGCGTGCCACGTTTTGACTCCTCTCCCCTCAATCCCAATTCTCTAACAGTTTCGCCTATTTGTTTCTTTTGTAGATAAAGTATAATCTTTTTCCCCACAATCATAGAAATAAAAATGGAAGTAAGCAATGCCAAAGCAGACCTAAAAGATATATATCTGAACAAGCCTGCTCCCGGCATATCTAATTTATCTAAATATTCAAATAAATAATATAACATAATACTTTTATTTTTACTTATTTAATAATACTATATTTTTTTCCACCACTTCCCTATCACTAAAATGGTGTCTTACTCCGTTTATCTCTTGATATTCTTCATGCCCCTTGCCTGCAATAAGCACAATATCACCTGTTTTTGCAATCAAAATAGCCGTTTTTATTGCCACTTCTCTATCAGGTATAACTAATGTTTTATCCAAATCTTTTTTATGTTTTATCCCTTTTTTTATATCATTTATTATTGCATCAGGGTCTTCGCTACGCGGATTATCCGAAGTTATTATGACTTTGTCCGACAAAGACACTGCTATTTCCCCCATTTCCGGACGTTTGGTTTTATCTCTATCTCCACCCGCACCAAACACCGTAATTATTTCTCTTCCCTCACTTTTCATTTCATTAAGCATAAGTAAAACATTCTTTAAAGCATCGGGAGTATGAGCATAATCAATAATAAATACCCGTCCATTTTCATCTTTAATGGTTTCAAGTCTTCCTTTTACTGCATTCAATTTACTAATACCCAACAAAACTTCATCTTCACCCACACCAAGCAATACAGCACCTCCATAAATAGCCAATATATTATAAACATTAAACTTGCCTATCAACCGAATCCACACCTCTTTACCATTTATACTCAATAGTGTTCCGTGAAAGTCTTGTTCCAAGATGACTGCTTTGTAATTAGCCATTGATTTTAGTGCATAAAATTTCTTTTTCGCTTTTGTGTTTTGTAGCATATATACCCCATTCTTATCATCTTTGTTGGAAAAAGCAAATGCAGAAGCAGATAAATCGTCAAAAAACTGCTTCTTGGTGTCTCTATAATTCTTAAAACTTTTATGAAAATCAAGATGGTCATGAGTAAGGTTTGTAAATATTCCACCTATAAATTGTATTCCCGATATTCTTTTTTGTGATATGGCATGAGAACTAACTTCCATAAAACAATATTCACATCCCTCATCTACCATTTGTTTCATCAGACTTTGGATAGAAAGAGCATCGGGAGTAGTATGCGTAGCAACAACAACACGATTATGAATGCGGTTTTCTACAGTAGAGAGTAATCCACACTTATAACCTAAATCCTCAAAAAGATGATAAAGTAAAGTAGCAATTGTAGTTTTGCCATTTGTTCCCGTAACTCCAACTACTTTCATATTTAGAGAAGGATTTTCATAAAAATTGGAAGCTAATATCCCTAAAGCTTCGGCAGAATCTTTTACTCTTATACTAATAATACCTTTCGGCACATCTATGTTTTCATTATCATAAACAACTGCTATTGCTCCATTTGAAACTGCCTGCAATATATAATTATGTCCATCGGTATTTACACCTTTGACAGCAACAAACAAAGAATTTTTCTCAACTTTGCGGGAATCAAACGCAATTGAATAAATATTTATATCTACCGAACCTGTTATTTTTTCTACTTCTATGTTTTTTAACAAATCTTTAAGTAACATATCATATCAATTTTATTATTACTTCTTGTCCTTTTTCTATTTCTACACCGGCAGGTATAGATTGATAAAAAACTTTTCCTGCTCCTACTACTTCCACTTTTAACCCTTGTTTTTCAAGCACATATAAAGCATCCCTCAATCCCATACCTTTTACATTTGGCATAACACCATGTACAATCAATTTGTTTCTTAATACTTCTATGGTATCTTTGGGAAAAACAACTGCCCAACTGGAAGTAAGTTTATTATCTGCAACAGGCACATTCAAAAAGCTTAAGGCATCTACAATATCTTTAGAATATCCATATTTTATCCTTGGCACAGAAGCAACAAAAACAGTATCCATAAGATTTATAGGTTTATGTAATTTAATTTGTGTTGCATAAATTTTGTCTGCTATCTCACGAAATACAGGAGCTGCAACTTGACTACCATAATAAATTCCTTTTGGTCTATTCACTACTACTATAATTGAATATTGAGGATTGTCAGCAGGAAAATAACCCACAAAAGATGCAACATAATTTTTACCTTCCGAACTTTTGTATCCTTTTCTGCGGTTTGCAATCATTGCTGTGCCTGTCTTTCCTGCTATTTTATAAAAAGGTGTTTTTATATTGTGAGCAGTGCCGTACTCCACTACTGCTTCTAACATCTTTTTGATTTTCTTTACTGTTTCTTGAGAACAAATACGGTTATCCATTATTTGGGGCTCAAACTCTTTTTCTACTTTTCCGTGACTAAGCACTTGCTTTACAAACATTGGCTTAACCATTGTTCCATTATTTGCAATAGCATTATACAATGTAAGCAAATGTAATGGTGTAATCTTGACTTCATAACCTATTGATATTTGCGGTAGTGAAAGCCCTGACCAATATTTATCACCAGGATAATGAATAATTGGTTTTTTATCTCCGGGAATAGCTATGCCCAGTTTACTATTAAGCCCCAAACCATACAAACGGTCTATAAAATCTTCAGGATGTTCTTTATAATTATTATAAATAACTTGGGAAATACCGACATTGGAAGAATAAGCAAAAGCCTTTATTACAGGAATTTTTCCCATTCCACTGTGTGCATCACGTAGTATATGATTATAGTATCGGATAGTTCCGTTTTTTGTATCTACCGTATCATAAATATCAACAAGTCCTTCGTCTATTGCAACAATCATTGATGCCAATTTGAAAGTAGAACCTGGTTCATAAAGTTCACCTATTGCATAATTATATTTTTCTATATAGTTACCGTCTTTTGTCCTCCCCAGATTAGACATAGCCTTTATTTCCCCGGTTTTCACTTCCATCACTATTGCTACTCCGTGGTCAGCTTCGGTAGCCTTAAGCATGCCCAATAAACTATGATGCGTAATATCCTCTATACCAAGATCAAATGTCGTTTTCACATCTTTTCCGTTTTGAGCCTCTACATTTTCGGCATTCGGCACTTCACGGTAATAAGACCCTGCTATTTTTTGCATAAGTTTTATCCCCTTAACACCTCTCAAATACTTATCATAAGCCTTTTCTATTCCAATACCTGTTCCGTCTTTTTTGATATATCCTATGGTACGAGAACTATATTCAAAAGATTTTACTCTTACATTTTCAGAATTTACAATTAATCCCCCCTTAAATTTACCTTTTCTAAATATAGGACACTTCTTTACTTTTTCCAATTGATAATATTTTACTTTTTTAGCAATGAGCAAATACCTATTCCCTATGGCTCTTGCCCTTACAAGTTTTTTATAAAAATATTTTTCAGGCTTATTGAAAATACAGGACAAACAATAAGCTAATGAATCAACATTTTTATTAAACTCTTCATCTGAAAGAGCATTTACACGCGAGTCCCACCTAATTTCATAAAGTGGGATAGATGTAGCCAAAGTATAAGTTTCATCAGATAATATATTTCCACGTGCAGGTTCTATTTCCATTATCTTATACACTAACTTTTTTTGCAATTTTGCCCATTTGTCTCTCTCTGTTACTTTGTAAGTAAAAACTTTAAATAAAATGATTGCCACACCCAATAGAAACAATACAAATACTAATGTTATTTTAAATATTTCTCTTCTCCTATTCATTTTTATCTATTCATCTTCTATTTCTATTACATAAGGTGGTGTTGTAGGTGCTTTTAAATCCATATTATATTCTTTAAGCATCTGTTCCAAATTTGACCTTTGTCCAGCCTTTATCAATTCAAATGTTAAAGTAACTTGCCTTGCTCTTAATACTTTATTTTGTTTTTTTAACTTTATTTCTTCCTTTGCTAGATTATCCATCCAATATTGTATAGATATATACACAAATAACAAAACAGCAATCAATACCACTTCTCCTCTTATTTTAGATTTTGCCAAAAATTCCCCACTTAAAAAATCTCCGACTTTTTTTATTGTGCTTTTCGAAGATTTCTCAACACTCTTCACTTCTTCTTCTATTATTTTTTCTTCATCTGTCTTAGTCTTTCCGCTATTCTCAATTTGGCACTTCTGCTTCTTTTATTTTTCGTTATTTCTTTATAAGATGGTTTTATCACTTTTTTATTAATTAACTTAAACATAATTTCGCTATTCTTTTCTTCTTCATTTTTAGGCTTATCAAAAGAATTATATTTCAGAAAATATTTCACCAATTTATCCTCCAAAGAATGATAGGTAATGACAACCAAACGACCTCCTGTTTTCAAGGCATAAGGTGTTTTTTCCAACATTTCTTTGAGAGCTTCCAATTCATCATTTACCTCTATTCTAATGGCTTGAAAAACTTGTGACAAAAATTTTGGCGTAGGGTAGCGTCCGACTGCTTTCTCTATCACTTTTACCAAATCACCAGTTGTCTGTATAGGATGATATTTTCTATATTCAACTATTGCCTCTGCTATCAATGGTGCAGGCTTATATATTTCTCCGTATGCATTCAATATTTTTTTTATCCTGTGTGCATCATAAGTATTTATCAAATCATAAGCAGAAAAATCTGCTTTTTTATTCATTCTCATATCAAGTGGAGTATCTTGTCGGTATGTAAACCCTCGCTCCGGATTATCAAACTGAAATGAAGAAACTCCTAAATCAGCAATAATACCATCTACAGGCAAAGCATTGTTATAACGAAGATGATTTATAAAATATCTGTAATTACTTTTTACAGCAATGACCCTTTTATCATTTTCCGCATTAGCCAAGGCATCTTCATCGGTATCAAAGACATACAACTTACCTTCTTTTCCTAAATATTTCAGAATCTCACGAGCATGCCCACCTCCTCCAAAAGTTAAATCTACATATATCCCATTCGCTTTAATAGCCAACCCGTTTACACTTTCCTGCAAAAGTACAGGCACATGGTATTTACTTTCACTATTCATCATTCTTATCTAATTTCTTGAAAATATCTTCAGCTAATTTGGCAAAATCCTCTTGTGATATAGAAGACTGGTTAAGAGCATCGGGGTTCCACATTTCTATTTTATTAACTTCTCCAATAAATACTATATCTTTCTTTATATCAACATCAACCAGCATATTTTTAGGAATAAGTATCCTGTTTAAAGAATCCATCTCAACCTCAACTGCATCTTTGAAAAATTGTCGCATAAACAAATTATGTTGTCTATTATACGGATTTATGTTGCGTGAAATGACATCCACTTGACGTTCCCATTCACTCATAGGATACAAAACCAAACAATTGGCAAAAATGTCTTTTTTGATAACAAATTTACCCGCATCCTTAGCATCCATTTTTTTAACAAATGCAGAAGGCACCACTACTCTACCTTTAGTATCAACTTTCCCTTTTATGTCTCCAATAAATGCGGGCATTCTATTCCACTATAAATTTTTGTGTAAAAATAAATCATTTTTTCCATATAATAACATTTTTTACCACTTTTTAACACTAAATTTTTTCGCAAAACACAAACAACTGAGAACCAATAAATTAAAACCACAAAAATATATTATTAACACCCAAATTATACAGATATCAACTTTTTTCACCTTTACAAAAAATAAAATATGAAACTCTCACATTTAGTTTTATGTATTGTTTTGATAACTGTATTTTTCTTGTCTTTTTCATAAGAAATTACCTATTTATAATTCAATTTTTATCAACAAACAATTCAACTAACAATATTTTCCTTTACTTTTGCTTTGGATTTTTAATAAACAAACAATACTTATGAAAAATATTAGATTTTTATTAAGCATTTGGTTATTATTGTTAAGCTCTGTAACTATTGCCCAACAAGAACAAACCAAACAAAAATTAACATTACGAGACGCTGTAGTAAATTATTCATTGTATGGTAAATATATTTATGGACTTAAATGGCGTCCAGAAACTAATGAATACACATTCGTAAACGACAAGTTTGATGCAATAAAAATAAGCAAAACCAATCAATCAAAAAATAAAGACTTAATTACCTCCAAAGAAGTAATATCAATTACAAAAGACTCTGTAAAAAGTATATATTCATATAAATGGATAAACAAAAACACATTATACATCAAAGACGACACAACAATATATCTAATTGACATACAAAAAAAACAATTGAAAAATAAATTTGTTCTATCGTCCAAAGCCGAAAACATATTTTATGACAAGAATGCAAATGCTATAGCATATACCATTGACAACAATCTTTATTTACTAACCAAAGACGGCAAAAACATTCAAATAACAAATGAACCAAAAGGAATTGTTTGTGGACAAATAGTAAGCCGTAATGAATTTGGAATAAATAAAGGTATTTTCTGGTCACCAAAAGGTAATTTTATCGCTTTTTACAGAAAAGATGAAAGAAAAGTTTCTGACTATCCATTGGTAGATATTACTACCAGAGTAGCTTCCGTAAAGCCAATAAAATACCCAATGGCAGGAATGACAAGTGAAATAGTATGGTTAGGTGTATATAACATAAAAACAGGAAAGACAATTTATATAGAAAATGGTACTACCGACCAATATCTCACTGCTGTTACTTGGGGACCAAACGAAAAATACATTTATATAGGCATATTAAACCGTGATCAAAATCATTTATGGTTAAACAAATATGATATTACTACTGGCAAAAAAGTAAAAACTCTATTTGAAGAAACTAACGATAAATATGTAGAACCTGAAAATCCACTGTTTTTTATTCCCGGCAAAGACAACCAATTCCTTTGGTTAAGCAGACGTGACGGCTATAGACACTTTTATTTATACAATACTGACGGCAAACTAATTAAACAAGTTACTAAAGGCAAATGGGAAGTAACAGAATTTTTAGATTTTGACAAAAAAGGTGAAAATGTAATTTATGCAGCAGCAAATCCTACCCCTATAGAAACACACATATACAAAACTTCTCTTTCCTCAGGCAAGACTGTAGATTTAACTCCAGAGGAAGGCACACATTCTGCTAAAATAAATACTTATGCAAATTTGTTTATAGATGCATATTCCAATACAAAAACACCAAAAATATATGAAGTAAAAAACCTATCAGGAAAAAAACTTTACACAATTACCAAATCTGACAATATTGCAGATAAATACTTGTTCGGCAAAATGAAAATATTCACAATAAAGGCTGACAACAAAAAAACTGACCTTTATTGTCGTATGATTTACCCTCCAGATTTTGACAGCACTCGCAAATATCCCGTATTGGTATATGTATATGGTGGTCCCCATGTACAACTAATCACTAATTCATGGTTAGGAGGAGCTCAACTATGGCTATACTATATGGCACAAGAAGGCTATATTGTATTTACATTAGACAATCGTGGTTCTTCTAATCGTGGATTTGCTTTTGAAAGCATAGTGCATCGTCACCTGGGACAAACGGAAATGAGAGATCAAATGCAAGGAATAAAATATCTCGAAAACCTGTCTTATGTAGATACTTCCCGCATAGGAGTAGATGGCTGGAGTTTTGGAGGATTTATGACAACATCTCTTATGCTAAATTATCCTAAAACATTCAAAGTAGGAGTTGCAGGAGGACCTGTAATAGACTGGAAATACTACGAAGTAATGTATGGAGAACGCTATATGGACACCCCTCAAGAAAACCCCGAAGGGTACAAAGAAACATCATTATTAAACGATGAAAAAATAAAAACACTTAAAGGTAGAAGATTTATGATTATACACGGTGCAATAGATAAAACCGTAGTATGGCAACACAGCTTGCTATTTTTACAAAAATGTATAGATGATAATGTGCCTATAGATTATTTTGTATATCCAAGGTCGGAACATAATGTAAGAGGATACAACAGAATCCATTTACTTGCAAAAATTACTGACTATTTTAATACTTTTTTAAGAGATAAAAACTAATTAAACAGATAATTACTTTTAGGTATTTTGTAAATAACAGGTTAAAACAAAAAGAAAAAGAGTGTAATTTTGTATTCTAAATTTTTGATATAAAAAATGACAGAAAAAATAAATTTTGATAAATACGAAGCCATAATTGGATTAGAAGTTCACATACAACTTCTAACACAAAGTAAAGCATTTTCCTCCGACAAAAATGAATTTGGTGATAGACCCAACACCAATGTTAGTCCTATATCTCTCGGACATCCGGGCACATTACCCGTTATAAATGAAAAAATGTTTGAATATGCAATAAAACTTGGACTGGCATGCAAAGCAAACATAAACCTGTATAATGAGTTTGCCCGTAAAAACTACTTTTATGCAGACTTACCCAAAGGTTATCAAATTACACAGCATACTACTCCAATATGCACAGGTGGATACATACCAATTGAAGTAGATGGTAGCACCAAGCATATCAACTTGACACGGATACACATGGAAGAAGATTCCGGCAAAAGCATCCACGATCAAGATCCATTTTATACACTCATAGATTTGAATAGAGCTGGAACTCCCTTGCTTGAAATTGTATCAGAACCTGATTTTAGATCAGGAAAAGAAGCCCATGCTTACCTTTCTGAACTTCGTAAATTAGTTAGATACCTTGAAATATCAGACGGGAATATGGAAGAAGGAAGTCTTCGCTGTGATGCCAACATATCCGTAAGACCTAAAGGAGTAAATTATTTCGGAACACGTACCGAAGTAAAAAACCTAAACTCATTCTCTCATGTAGAACATGCTATAAACTATGAAATAAAACGCCAAATAGAACTAATAGAAAACGGTGGGAAGGTTACCCAAGAAACACGCGGCTACGACCCTGTAAAGAATATTACATTCGTAATGCGTACAAAAGAAGAAGCAGAAGATTACCGCTATTTTCCTGAACCAGACATCACACCTATTACATTGCACGAAAGCTACATACAAACCGTAGAACAACAAATGCCTCCTTTACCTAACGAATTGAAACTGAAATACATAAATGAATATAAATTAAGCGATTACGATAGCCGTGTTATCACAGAAAACAAACACTTGGCTATTTATTTTGAAGAAATAATAAAACATACAAAAAATTATAAATCAGCTGCCAACTGGCTTATGGTACAAATAAAAGCATACCTAAACCAAAATGCAATGGAAATAGAAGATTTTCCTTTGTTGCCTAATCAAATTGCAGAAATAATAAATATGGTAGATAAGGGAGAAATTACTCACAACATTGCCTCCAAAATCATCTTCACGGAAATGATAAAAAATCCCAATACCACACCACAACAAATTGCAAAAGACAAAAACTTAATAGTAAAATCAGATGAAAAGGAGTTGGAACAAATAATAAAAACCGTATTGGATAAATATCCAAACAAAGTACAAGAATACCGAAAAGGGAAAAAAGGACTAATCGGTCTATTCATGGGAGAAGTGATGAAAGCAACAGGAGGTAAAGCAAACCCAAAAGAAACAAATAAACTATTAAATAAATTATTAAATCAATAAAAACCCAATTAACAATGAAAAAACTTGTATTACTTTTTGGAATTTTAGGCGTATTAGTATTAAGCTGTAGCAACAACAATGCTTCTACAGGCAATGATGGAAAAATCATTGTAAAAGGTAAATTCAAAAATGCAGACAACAAAACTATTTATCTAAAGAAAATAGCTGGCAACCAACTGGAAACAATAGATTCTGCAATAGCCAAAAAAGGAAAATTTGAACTGAAACTCCCTTATACCGAACCTGACTATTACATAGTACAAATAGACAACTCAAATCAATTTATATATTTGATAGTTGACTCTACTGACAAAGAAATAGATATATCAGGAGATGCTAACAACCTTGTATTCACTTATGATATTAAAGGGTCCAAACAATCGGAAATAGCCAAAGAAATGATAATTCACAATGCTAAAAGTATCACACGAGTGGACTCATTATCAAAAGTTTACATGGACTATAGAAAAAACAATCCTTCCAAACTTGATTCAATAAAAAAAGTATTAGACAAAATCTATTATCAAATTTATGGACAAGAAAAAAACTTCTTAACACAATTTATAGAAAAAAACAAAGGAAACTTTGCAGGAATGCTTGCATTATATCAACAATTAGGACCTAGAAATCCCGTATTTAATCCCCAAAAAGACTTAAAATATTTTGAAACGGTAGATAAAGAACTTATAAAAAACTATCCGAATAGCAAACATGCAAAACAACTTCACTCAATGGTATTACAAACCAAAGAACAAATCAAAAAAGCAAAAATGATGCAACAAGGTGGATTGTATGGTAAAGAAGCTCCAGATATTGCATACCCAGGTCCTGATGGCAAAATCTATAAACTATCTGATTTAAGAGGCAAATATGTTTTATTAGACTTCTGGGCAAGCTGGTGTCCTCCATGTAGAAGAGAAAGTCCAAACCTTGTAGCAACATACAAAAAATATCATGACAAAGGTTTTGAAATATTCCAAGTATCTCTTGACAGAAACAAAGATGCATGGATAAAAGCAATACATGACGACCACCTTGACAAATGGTACCACGTAAGCGACTTAAAATATTGGCAATCTGAACCAGCCAAACTATACGGAGTTAGAAGTATTCCGTCAAACTTTTTAATAGATAAAAACGGAAAAATAATTGCAACTAACTTACGAGGACCCAGACTGGGTGAAAAGCTGAAAGAAATTTTCGGTGAATAAAAAACAAAAACTATGGAAAACAAAAAAAATGATGATATATTAAAAAAAGTAACTGAAAATGATTATGAATTTGGTTTTGTAAGCAACATAGAAGAGGATATCATTCCTCCGGGATTAAATGAAGATATAATAAAACTTATATCTGCAAAAAAAAACGAACCCCAGTGGATGTTAGATTTTAGATTAAAGGCATATAAAAAATGGAAAAAAATGGAAATGCCTAAATGGGGACATCTAAAAATCCCGGAAATAGATTATCAATCTATAAGTTATTTTGCCTCACCTAAAAAGCCAAAATACAATAGTCTGGATGAAGTAGACCCTGAAATATTAGATACTTTTAACAAACTCGGTATTCCGTTAGAAGAACAGTTGGTATTAGCTGGAGTAGCAGTAGATGCCATTGTAGATAGCACATCTGTAAAAACAACCTTCAAAGAAACATTATCAAACCTGGGAATAATATTTTGCTCAATAAGTGAAGCAATTCAAGATCATCCAGATTTGGTAAAAAAATATTTGGCATCGGTAGTTCCTGCCGGGGACAATTACTTTGCCGCATTAAACTCTGCCGTATTTAGTGATGGTTCTTTTGTTTACATCCCCAAAGGAGTAAGATGTCCAATGGAATTATCAAGCTATTTTAGAATAAATGCTGCAAATACAGGACAGTTTGAACGTACACTTATAATTGCTGATGAAGGCAGTTATGTAAGTTATCTGGAAGGATGCACTGCACCACAAAGGGATGAAAATCAATTACATGCCGCTGTTGTAGAAATAGTTGTGTTAAAAGATGCTGAAGTAAAATATTCAACCGTACAAAATTGGTATCCTGGAGATAAAAATGGCAAAGGTGGTATTTTCAACTTTGTAACAAAACGCGGACTA
>CAYQWX010000019.1:0-28133 GCA_964421355.1 uncultured Bacteroidales bacterium | reverse complement strand
AGTAGAATTATTGGTATTTGACCAATCTACACTCAATTGATATATCCACAATTGATCACTTCCACCATTCCACGCATCATCATTTATTGTGATGAACATTCCTGGAGGACCTGTAGGAGCAAAAGTTCCATCGTTATCTAACGGTAAAATACAATGAAACCCACTATTAGGTCTGTATGGATTGTCAAATTCTACCATTTTAGGAGATGATCCACCATTTAACATTACACTTCTTTCTACCACAAATACATCATCATTATCAGATGTATTTGTTCCCATATAATATCCGTCTTGCCAAACACCTACTTTTTCATAATCTGGGAATCCTGGCATCTCAAAACTATATGCATACCAACTTCCCATAGGATCATTTGTTTGTGATACTGCAAAAAGCATATGATAAGGTTGAGTAGATATGGAAAATTCTATGGCAACCCATCTATCTGCCTGTTCATCATATAGAATTACGGGGTCTCCATCATTATTGCTTGCACCTGCTACATTACCAAATAAACTATTCATATCATACGGACCACCTGCTGTAGTTCCATCTTTATTAAATACAATAAAAGATAAATTATATACCTGCATATAATGATTTGGACCTGCTGTCCCATTAACATCAGAAGGATATCCCTGTCCTACTCCTCCTTCAAAATTCTCTAAAATAATAGGTTGAGCCTTAGCCCCCTTGGGAATGCTTTTTTGCCACACAGGATCTTCTCCTACAGGCAAAGACGAACTCAAAAAAGGGAATCGTCTATCTTTAAGCTCTTCATTACGTTCATATTCACTTTCCTTCTCTTCTTTCATTCTTTCCTCTATTTCTTTTTTGGATAGAACATGAAATGTTTTTACGGGTCCTACTATTCCTAAGAATTTACCCGTAATTACTTTTTTGGGATGAGCTACTTTGGTCCCTGTCATTTTTTGACCAAAAGAATATCCCACCATAGCTAAAATAATAAGCCCAAAAATAACTTTTTTCATATGCTGTATTGTCTTTATAGTTCCAAATATAAGTTTTTTTTAATTTAAGATAACCCAAAAACCTTATTTTTGTAAAAAAATTATTGATGGCTTTTTTTTCTTGGTTAAAAGATTTTGTAAACCTTTTTTATCCATATAGTTGTGTGTTATGTGGGCATCCACTTCACGGTAATGAAGAAATTTTATGTGCTTCATGTATATTGGATATGCCTCGCACTCATTTTCACACTTTTGCTAATAACGAAACTGCTCAAAGATTTTGGGGAAGAATAGATTTAGAACATGCTGCTTCATTTTTATTTTTTCACAAAGGCAGTAAATATCAAAAACTCATTCATTTATTAAAATACAATAACAAGCCTGAAATTGGTGTCTTTTTAGGTAATTTGTACGGTCAAGAACTTATTAATACTTCTTTTGCTAATGCAGATATGATAATCCCAGTTCCTTTACATCCTAAAAAAGAAAAAATCAGAGGATATAATCAAGCTGAAAAATTTGCAGAAGGCTTATCAAGACAACTTAATATTCCTGTTAGAAACGAATTAAAAAGAATAAAATTTACAGAAACCCAAACAAAAAAAGATAAAGAAGAAAGATGGAATAATGTGAAAAATGTTTTTTCTCCCGTAAATTGTAAAAATTTAGAAAATAAACATGTAATTTTGGTAGATGATGTTATTACTACGGGGGCAACATTGGAAGCCTGTGCAATAGCATTAAAAACTTGTAAAAATGTGAAAATTAGTATATTAACAGTAGGTATTGCACAATGAGTTGGAATAAACACATAAAAGACTATACAAGATATTTGAAAATAGAGCGTGGATTGTCACCAAATACTACTGATGCTTATTTGAAAGATATTGAAAAATTTAAAAATTTTATAGAAATCAATTATCCCAATGTTTCTGCATTAAATATAACTCCGCAAATAATAGCTGATTTTGTTATTTATATTGCTCCACAATATGAAGCAAGAACTCAAGCTCGCATTATTTCTGGAATAAAATCATTTTTTGGGTTTTTACTATACATTGGCAGAATAAAAGAGGATCCTACCATTTTGTTGGAAAGTCCTAAAATTGGCACAAAACTTCCAACAGTATTAAACATAGAGGAAATAGATGCAATGATAGAAGCCATAGATCTTTCTAAACCTGAAGGACATAGAAACAAAGCAATAATTGAAACACTTTACGGATGTGGTTTGCGGGTATCTGAACTTGTAAATTTAAAAATAAGTCAAATAAATTTTGACGAACAATATATAATAGTTACGGGTAAAGGGAACAAAGAACGAATTATTCCTATAAACAAAAAAGCATTAAATGCAATAAACATCTATTTGACACATCAACGAAACAAAATGACTGTAAAAAAAGACGATAAAGACATATTATTTTTAAGCAGAAGAGGAACAAAACTTACCCGCTTTATGATAAATGCCATAATCAAAGATTTGACATCAAAGGCAGGAATACATAAAAAAGTTACACCACACACATTTAGACATTCATTTGCCACACATCTAATTCAAGGAGGAGCAGACTTAAGGGCAGTACAAGAAATGCTGGGACACGAATCAATACTTACTACCGAGATTTATACCCATATAGATAAAGAATTTCTACATAACACTATTGAAAAATATCACCCGAGAAGTGGTAAAAAAGAGTTTTGAGATATAAAAAATGATATAAAAATAAATAAATTAAAATATTATAAATAACTTTGATTTTCAAAAAAACATAAAGAATATGGCAACACCTTCACAAAGAAAACCTAAAGATATTATTGTAGAACTTCTTCAAGAAAAAGCACATTTAAAGCAAAAAGTTTATGACAACACACTGGAAATATTTGGACAATTGAAAGAAGTTTTAGAGGAAACAACAAAAGAGATAAACAATCAAATAAAAAATAAAGTAGATAAAAGGGTTTTGCTGGAATATAAGGATAAAAGCGATTTTGAAGCTGAAATAAAGATATCTGGAGATATACTTATTTTCAATATGCACTCAAATATTTTTGAATTTCCCCCAGAACATCCTATTCACCAAAATACCTATTTTGAAGAAGCCCCATATAGAAGTTTTTCGGGAATAATTAACATTTATAACTTTTTAGCGGATTCCATAAGGTTTAGAAGATATAATGATTTAGGATATTTAATCGGACGCATATTTATAAATAAAGAAAAACATTATATGGTAGAAGGTAAGCGTCAATTAGGACTTCTCTACAGAGACTATCATACCAATGTGATAAATAAAGAAGCTTTGCGAAATATTATATATTCAGCCATCTTATACACATTAGACTTTGACTTGCTTGTTCCTCCTTATGATAGCGTAAGCATACTAAATGTACAAGCCATATTGGAAAATATAAATCAAGCAAGAATAAAAACAGGTAAACGCTTAGGCTTTAAATTCTATTTAGAATCAGATGAAGATAAATAAACATTTTACTATGAAAAATTTAGTTATTATACCTACTTACAACGAAAAGGATAATATAGAAGCCATAATAAATGTAACTTTACCATTACATCCAAAATTTGAAATACTTGTAGTGGATGATAATTCTCCTGATGGTACAGCACAAATAGTGAAAAATCTGATGTCTAAATATCAAGACAGATTACATATATTGGAACGCAAGAAAAAAGAAGGGTTAGGTCCTGCTTATATTGCAGGTTTCAAATGGGCTATAGAAAGAAAATATGATTTGATAAGCGAAATGGATGCCGATTTTTCACACCCACCCGAAAAATTACTTGATATGCACAAAGTATGTGCAGAAGAAGGATATGATATGGCAATAGGTTCTCGCTATATTACGGGAGTAAATGTTGTTGATTGGCCTATCGGACGAGTAATAATGTCATATTATGCATCTGCTTATGTACGCTTTATTACAGGAATGAATATCAAAGATACTACGGCAGGATTTGTTACATATAGAAGATCCGTATTGGAAACAATAGGATTGGACAATATAAAAATGAAAGGATATGGATTCCAAATAGAAATGAAATTCAAAGCTTGGAAATATGGATTTAAAATAAAAGAAGTTCCTATAATATTTATAGACAGAAAAAATGGAGCATCTAAAATGACAGGAGGTATTTTTAACGAAGCATTTTGGGGAGTAATTGGTATGAAAATAAGAAGTTGGTTTGAAAAGTACGAAAAAGTAAAATGAAACTACTCCTAAATAATATACTAATAGTAAACGAAGGTAAAGAATTTAAAGGAGCAATACTTATAAACAATGAAAAAATTGAAAAAATTTGGGACACTCCTGTATTATCTTTTCCTGAAAACAAAAACATAAGAATAATAAATTTAGAAGGATATATTGCCTTGCCTGGTGTAATAGATACTCATGTACATTTTCGTGAACCAGGACTAACTCAAAAAGCAGATTTTTTTACGGAATCACAAGCTGCAGTAGCAGGAGGAGTAACCACTGTTTTTGATATGCCAAATGTAAAACCACCTACCACTACAATAAAACATTGGCAAGAAAAGCAAAAAATTGTTTCTCAAAAATCACTTGTCAATTATGCTTTATACATTGGGGCAACGAATGATAATATAAACGAGCTTTCCAAAGCAGACTTTTCTCAAATACCTGCTATAAAGGTGTTTATGGGTTCATCTACCGGAAATTTGCTTGTTAATGATATCAATACATTGCAACAAATATTTTCACTTGGCAAACAAATAGTAGCTCATTGTGAAGATGAACAAATAATACAACAAAACCTAAAATTAGCTAAAAATAATTTTGGAGAAAACATTCCTATTTCTTGGCATTCCAAAATAAGAAATGAGGAAGCATGTTTTAACTCAACTACTTTTGCAGTGAAACTTGCACAGAAACATAATACACCTTTTCACCTCTTACATCTATCTACTGCAAAAGAACTTGATTTTGTAGAAAAAAACAAATCAGATAACATCACCATAGAAGTTGTAATAAATCATTTATTCTTTGATGAAACAAATTATGATGAATTAGGAACATTAGTGAAATTTAATCCTTCGGCAAAAACACAAAAAGACAGAAAAAAACTAATAAAATCGCTAAATACCAATATTGTTGATATTGTATCAACCGACCATGCTCCACATACTCTTAAAGAAAAACAACAATCTTATCTAAAAGCTCCTTCTGGGGTTCCTATGATACAACATTCGCTAATAGCCATGATAGAACTTTATAAAATGGGATTTGTTTCATTGCCTGCCATTGCAGAAAAAATGGCTCACAATCCTGCCAAAATATTTAATATAGAAAAAAGAGGATTTTTGAGGGAAGGCTATTTTGCCGACATTGTAATAATAGATACCGAAGCAACAACCACAATTACAAAAGATTCTTTGTTATACAAATGCAAGTGGTCTCCATTTGAAGGACGTACTTTCCATTCAAAAATAAAATATACAATCATCAACGGACAAATAATATTTGATAATGGTAAAATAAATACTACATATAGAGGAATGCCTGTAAAATTTGATAGATGAAAAAAGTTTTGATTATAGATACCATTCACCCTAATTTAATAGATAACCTTCAAAAATGCGGGTGGCATACGATATATACACCAAATATTACCAGAGAAGAAATAAAAAACCAAATAGCCCAATACCATGCTTTGGTGGTAAGAAGTAAAACGCTAATAGACAGAGAAATACTTTCAATAGCCAAAAACTTAAAAATAATAGCACGCTATGGAGCAGGTATAGAAGGAATAGATATTAACTATTGCAAACAAAAAGGAATAAAAGTATTAAATGCACCAGAAGGAAATAGAAATGCAGTAGCAGAACACACACTCGGACTTCTCCTTGCTCTTACAAATAAAATATGCAAATCGGCACAAGAAGTAAAAAACGGTATATGGAACAGGAATGCCAACTGGGGAAACGAATTGGAAGGCAAAACAGTCGGAATTATAGGTTATGGAAACACAGGTTCTACATTTGCAAAAAAGTTAATAGGATTTGATGTGAACATAATTGCTTATGATAAATACAAAACTAATTTTGGCAACAATTATGTGAAAGAAGTAGATTTAACCACAATATTTAATTATACAGACATATTATCACTACATATTCCTCTCACAGAGGAAACAAATCAAATGGCTAACATTTCATTTTTTAATAAATTTAAAAAACCAATAATATTCCTCAATACATCAAGAGGACAAATAGTAAATACAAAAAATTTGATTACTGCCATAGAAAACAAACAAATAATAGCGGCAGGATTAGATGTTTTGGAATATGAAAAAAATACATTTGAAGAATTATTTTCTTCCCAAAATGAAACTCTTGACAAACTACTAAAACTTGAAAATGTTATTATCACACCACATATAGCAGGTTGGAGTAATCAATCATTCTTGAAAATGGCACAAATATTATCAAGTAAAATATGTAATACTAAATTTTGATTTTGCAAATCAATAAAAATATTTTACATTTGTCATTAAAAAATAAACTATGAAAAAGCTTTTTATAATACTATCTGTTATCTCATTAGTAAACTTATTAAATGCACAAATATTTATTAAACCTATTGGTAAAAAAGTGGTAAAAAATTACGAAGGCAAACGTTTTTCAGCAATAGACATAGATGCCCCTGTAAAAATTATATTAAAACAAACAGACTCTAAATCTAAAACTATTGTCAAAATCCAAGGAGATTCAATTTTCGTAAGTTTACTTAAAATCACTTTTCACAATGGTATTTTTAAGATAAAATGGAATTCAAAGAAAACTATCGAATCACAATATTATCCGGTTGTAAACATTTTTGTAAATAATCTTAATCAAGTTAATCTTTCTTACTCTTCGGAATTAGTTGCCATTTCAAAAATATCTTTTCCCTCACTGTCTGTAAATCAATCGGGAGCTTCTTCTATGAAAATTCCTATCTTCTCCGGCAATACTCTTAACTTGACAATATCCGGAGCATCTGATTTAAAAATAATAAATATTGAAAAAGAAATAAACAAATTAACAGCCGACATATCAGGAGCATCAGATGTTACTATAAATAAAGGCAAAAACATACAAAAAGCCAAATTAAATATATCGGGTGCCAGTGAAATAAAAATGGCACAAATCCCGATACAAGAGGCTACGGTAGATGTTAGTGGTAATAGCGATGCTTATTTAATGGTAATTCAAACACTTACAGCAGATATTTCAGGAATTAGCACTTTAACTCTATCTAAAAAACCTAAAAAACTTAATAAAGATATTAGTGGTAATAGTGAAATAAAATTTAGTGAATGATATTCTGAAAATATCCTAAAACTTATTTTAACCGAAAACCTAACAAAAATCATTTTCAAATCAAGGTTTCTTCATTTATCTTTGATATAAAAATAAATCATGACTTATCGTGAAGAAACCGATTTTTTGGGAACAAAAAAAATACCTATTAATGCTTTATATGGAATAAATGCCATTAGAGCAAAAGAAAACTTCCCTATCTCTCAGCCTGCTTTTGATCTTGACTGGTACAAAGCAGTAGGTACAGTAAAAAAGGCTTGTTATATCACCTACAAAAAATTTATAGATGCAGTAAAAAGAAATAAAATAGACATAAAAATCCTACCTATTAAAACTATTTCTGAACATATTTTATCTAAAATGATTGATAGTGCCACAGAAATAAGTAATGGACAATGGTATAAACATTTTATTGTTCCTGCCATACAAGGTGGAGCAGGTACCAGCATTAATATGAATATCAATGAGATAATAGCAAATCTTACTTTACAAAAAATGAACTTACCTACAGGTAAATATAATGTGGTACATCCTATAGAACATTGCAATATTTACCAATCTACCAATGATGTAATTCCAACTGCTCTTAAAATAGCAATAATGCAACTGCTAAACAAACTGGAAAAAGAAATAAACAAAACACGCAGTACAATAGAACGAAAAGAACACCTTTGGGCAAACATTCCAAGAATAGCATATACACAACTACAAGCTGCTGTTCCATCAACTTATGGTAAACTGTTTTCAAACTATAACGATGCATTATCACGCGATTGGTGGAGAGTGTCAAAAGCATGGGAAAGAATAAAGCAAGTAAATCTCGGCGGAAGTGCTATAGGAACAGGAATAACGGTGCCAACATATTTTATAATGGAAGTGGTAAATACTTTGAAAGAGCTGACCAATTTGCCAATAGCCCGTAGTGAAAATATGAGCGATACTACTTCTAATCTTGATCCTTTTGTTGAAATACATGCAATACTCAAAGCTCATGCAACCACATTGCACAAAATAGCAAATGACATTAGACTTTTATCTGCCGACATTGGACACAAAGAATTAAGCATACCGCCACGCCAAACGGGAAGTAGTATTATGCCGGGAAAAATTAATCCTGTAATTATAGAATTTGTAATTTCCGCTTCTCAACAAATTTTTGCTAACGATAGTCTTATCACTTCTTTATGTGCCAATACTGATTTAGACCTAAACGCTTATCTACCTCTTATAGGACATTCTATTCTACAATCTCTTAAACTCCTAATTGCTTCCAATATTACCATAAACACTAATCTATTGCAAAATCTCAAAATAGATTCAAATAAAGCAATAGAAAATTTTTATACTAATCCCTCACTTTCCACAGCACTAATTCCTTATGTGGGGTACCAAAAAGCAGGGAAACTCGCTTCGTATATGAAAGAAAACAAGTTAAATATATTTGAAGCAAACAAAAAATTACAAATAGTTAACTATGAACTATTAAACAAAATTTTAGAACCTTCCTATTTGATGAAAAACGGATTTTCCATAAAAGAAATACTAAAATTCATTCAAAATGAAAAAGAAAGGTAAAGAAAATACACCGCACATAGGAATATTTGGGAATAGAAACGCAGGCAAAAGTTCTCTTATCAATGCTATGGCAGAGCAAGATATAGCTATAGTATCTCAAATTCCAGGAACCACAACAGACCCTGTGAAAAAATCTATTGAAATAAAGGATATCGGTTCAGTTATTTTAATTGATACTGCGGGTATAGATGATATAGGAAATATCGGGGAAAAAAGGATAAACAAAACCATAAAAACCATCTCGGAAATAGATTTGGCTATACTTGTAACCAATGGAAACACTTTGAATAAACACGAAAAAGAATTAATTAAAAAATTTAAGGAAGAAAATTTACCTTTTTTCATAATCAGAAACAAAACAGATATTACTCCTGTCAATGATACTGCAGAATTAGATTTCAATAATGAAAAAGTAATATTATTTTCAGCAAAAAACGCTACACAAAAAGATTGCAAAGAAATATTTGAAACCATAAAGGAAATGCTTCCTCCATCGTCATATACAGTTCCTTCTTTGTTAGGAGACATTATCACACAAGGAGACTTAATAGTACTTGTTACACCCATTGATGAAGAAGCACCCGAAGGAAGACTTATTCTCCCACAAGTGCAAACAATACGTGATATTCTGGATAATGATGCCATTGCCATAGTAGTAAAAGAACGGGAATTAGATGTAGTGTTTTCTAGATATAATATTAATCCCAAATTAGTTATAACAGACAGCCAAGCATTCAACAAAGTAGCCGCGACTGTTCCCAACGATATTCTACTTACAAGCTTTAGCATAGTATTAGCACGACTAAAAGGAGATTTTTATGCTTACATAGAAGGAACTCCCAAAATATCAGAACTAAAAGACGGAGATAAAATACTGCTACTTGAATCTTGTACCCATCAAGTATCTTGTGAAGATATAGGCAGAGTGAAAATACCGCGTTGGATAAGAAACTTTACAGGTAAAAAACTTGACTTCAAAGTAGTATCAGGACTCAACGATTTGCCAAACCTAAGCGATTATGCAATGGTTATCCAGTGTGGAGGATGTATAGTAACAAGGAAACAATTGCAAAGCCGGATACAACCTGCTATAAATGCTGGTATTTCCGTATCGAACTACGGAATGACCATAGCTTATGTGCAAGGTGTTTTCCACAGAGCAATACAACCGTTTGTGAAAAATACTACAAGTGATATTTACCTATAAAAATATAAGTAAGTAAAAATGATTTAGCAAGTTATAACGATTTTATGATTTTTCAAAAAAAGACTTAATCTTTTCATGTACCTTTTCTGCAGTAATATTTTTTATACAGAAATCAGGACCCTTATTACAATTATTATCTGCCACATAAAAAGCATTTTTCCCAATAGGTGCCCATCGCTGTGGATGTATAGGGCGATTGGGGGCAAATAATCCCAGTGCAAATTTACCAAAAGCCGCTGCTATATGCAAAGGTCCTGTACTTGCCGCTACTATGCCGTCAGTCCTGCTTATAAAATATATAAATTGTTCCAAAGTAAATACTCCTGCTACATCTATAAGTTTATCCGAATACAATGACACAAAATCTTTAAGTATTTCCCCTTCGGCTTTTGTTCCGGTAAGAAACAGTTTATATTTATTTTCATCAAGTAAATCAAGCAATGCCCCAAAGTTTTTTGTTCCCCACTCTACTGCACTTCCACCTGATTTGGGATGAATCAGAAGGTTAATTCTATTGTTATCTAATAAATCATCAATATTAATTTTTTCATTATAATAATCTATCATCTTTTTTTCTGGTGGAAGATATGGTTGCTTCAGTCCATAATATTGTGGCAACTCTTTTACCTTAGGAATAGCTTTTATTTTAAATGGTTTCAGAAGCTTTATATTAAGTTGGGCTTCATGTAGGTTAGATTTTTTACGAGAAAAACGTACAAGTTTATTACAAGTAAACCAATGGTATAAGCGGTGTGATGTTCCTATTCGTGTCGGAATGTTAGCATCTTTACACAAACGAGCTATTTGTTTTACGGGATATACATGTATTACAGCATCAAAACCATAGCTTTTTATCTGGGTTACCTGTTCTTCTTTAGGTAATTTTTCTATGTCATCATAATTTAGAAAGCCCCTTATGTTAATATTTAGGTCAATTAATGGTTTTGTATAACTCCGTCCTAAAAAGAATACTTGGGTATCAGGATAAAATTTCTTAAAATAACCTATCATAGGGAATGTTAAAACAACATCCCCCAGCTTATCTGTTCGACTTATTAAGATACGCTTGATATTTTTCCTCATAATAATAATTTATCTACCGAAAAAGATATACAAATCCCTTTTTTACCTGTGTAGGCTCATTTTGATTTTCCAATAAATAGTAATAAACACCATTTGGATTTTCTTCTCCCGAAGGCGTACGTCCGTCCCAATATGGACGTTTTGATGTTATCCTGAATATTGTTTCACCATAACGGTTTAATATTGTAAGTGTATAATTATCCCTTCCGTTTGTTTTTATTTCAAAATAATCATTTATCCCATCATTATTGGGAGTAAAAACATTTGGTACCAACACACTATCTCTTACATTTATTGTTTTTTCTACTTCTACAACACAATTATATGCTATATGTTGACGTAAAATAACTGTTTGTTCCCCAGGATTATTAAATATATAAAATAATGTCCAAGTAGTATCAGATATCCATTGATTCTCTACATTCCAATCAAACATTCCGACAGTATCGGTGGCTTTAAAAAAATAACAAAAATTGGGTTGAAATGTATTATCAACCAAAAAATCTATTGTTGTATCCTTTACAGTAATATAGTTTTGCAAAATAGCCGTATCTACTATTCCTCCAGTATCGCTTAACACAACCATAATAGTATAAACACCTACGGAATCATATACATAAGGCTGAATGGAGTCTCCTGTAGTGGAATCTCCATTACCCCAAAACCATTGCCATTGCACAATGCTGTCCTGTCCTAAATATGCAGCATGAAATACTATGGTATCGCCTACACAAAACACCGTAGAATCTTCTGCCCACACTTGTGTAGAATCATTATTTGCTTTACTTAACAATGATATGAATAAAAATATAAATATTATAAGTATATGTTTCATAAATCAACTTACATAGATTATTTGCAAAAATAATCACAATATAACAACAAACAACAATTTTGTCAATAAAATTAAATTATCACAAAACATCTAATCCATTAAGAAATATAAGTCCTATTGCAACCGGAGCAATATATCTTATTATGAAATAATAAACTTTAAAGATTTTTTTTCTTTTCTTCCCTGATGACACTTCTTTAACTACACTGGGAAGAGGCATTACCCAACCTACAAAAATCACTATCAGTAATCCTCCCAGCGGAAGCATAATATTTGCAGAAGCATAATCTAACAAATCAAATACTGTTTTAGAAAATATCTTAAAATCAGATAATACTCCAAACGACAATGTGGCTAATACTCCAAGAATAGAAATTAAAATGGTAGATATAATGGAAGCCTTTTTTCTATCCATATTTTTTTCTTCTACCATATATGCTACTACCACCTCCAACACCGAAATACTGGAAGTAAGAGCCGCTACAAATAATAAGAAGAAAAACAATATTGCAAAGAAATATCCTCCCGGCATAGCCTGAAAAATTGCAGGAATTGTTAAAAACACCAATCCTGGACCTGCAGTAGGTGCTATATTAAAAGCAAATACCGCTGGGAAAATTGCTACTCCTGCCAGCACTGCAATAAGTGTATCAAAAAATGATACTTCTACTGCTACGTTTACTAAATCGTTATCTTTTTGTATATAAGACCCATAAGTAATTAATACTCCCATTCCTATACTTAGAGAAAAAAATGCTTGTCCTAATGCTTCTAATATTGTAGCAGATGTAATTTTACTAAAATCCGGATAAAATAAAAATTCGAGTCCTTTACTTGCTCCATCTAATGTTAATGCCCTTATATCCAATATTACTATGATTATAAACAATATTGGCATCAATATTTTAGTATATTTTTCGATACCTTTTTCCACTCCTGCTATTACTACAAATGCTGTCATTGCCATAAAAACTGCTTGCCAAAACAATGGCATCATTGTAGAAGTATGAAAATTGTTAAACAATGTTTGCAATCCCTTTTCATCCAACCCTGCAAAAGCATTGACTACAGACAAATATAAATAATGTAAAGTCCAACCTGCAATGGTGCTATAAAAAGCAAGTATCATAAAAGCTACTACTACGCCCATTACTCCTGTTAGGTACCATTTAGAGCCTGGTTGTAACCTTTTAAATGCTCCGATAGGATTTCTTTGTGACCTTCTGCCTATCATAAATTCCGACAACATTACTGGCACTCCTATCAAGATAACAAATCCCAAATAAACTAAAATAAACGCAGAGCCTCCATTTTCTCCTGCGACATAAGGAAACCGCCATATATTGCCTAACCCTATTGCAGAACCAGCAGCTGCTGCTATTACTCCGAATTTACTTGCAAAACCGTCTCTTTTTGCTTCCATATACACAAATTAACAAAAAAACTATGGCAAAGTTAAAAAAACTTATGATTTCTTTGTGCTAAATTATTATTAAAACATTTTGCTTCGTTTCAATAAAAATGGTAACAGTACTTGTGCAAAGGGTTGTCTAATGTCGGCATTTATTATTTCAATACCATATTTAGAAAGAGTATAATAGATGTTTTTTTTATATTCTTCAAACTTATTTTTATATTCTGTTTTCAAAAATTGCGGTTGGAGTTTTATTTTCTCTCCTGTTTCCATATCTTCAAATAAATACGGTCTTTTTTCAAAATCAAAATATTCTTCCAATTTTTGATCAATAGTATTAAAGACTATTATTTCGTGCTTCTTATATTTTAAATGTTTAAAAGCATCTATTAGTTTATTTATATCTTCAAAATAAAATAAGTCTGAAAAAATAATTATAAGAGAACGTTTGTGAAACAATTCTGCGTATCTATCCAGATAATATGCCAGGTTTGTTTTTTTGCCTAAAGCGTTGTTGTTTTGTAGTAATTGATAAAGATAATTGTATAAATAATTAATATGTAATTGGGTGGTTTTGGGCTTTGACACAAAGTCTGCTTGGTCTGATATGGCAAAAAGACTTACTGCGTCTCTTTGTTTCTTTAGCAGATGTATCAATGCCGCAGTAGAATAAATTGAAAAGTTTAATTTATTTATTATTTCTTTCTCTACGGGAAACATCATTGAAGAAGATGTGTCCAATATTATATATGCACGTAAGTTTGTTTCTTCTTCAAATTTTTTTACAAATAGCTTTTCTGTACGGGCAAACAACTTCCAATCTACAAATCTGGTAGATTCTCCTTGATTATAAATGCGATGTTCTGCAAATTCTACTGAAAAACCGTGAAAGGGGCTTTTATGTAGCCCCGTTATAAATCCTTCTACAATTTTTTGGGCAACAAATTGTAAATTATCAAAAGCTGATAATTCTACTAAATCATAAATTGTTTTCAACTGCTAAAGAATGCTTTCCAATTTTTCTACAAATTTAGCTTTAGGCACAGCTCCCACTATTTTATCTACTACTTCACCGTTTTTTATGAATAATACGGTAGGAATATTCCTTACTCTATATTTAGCCGTAATAGTAGGACTTTCTTCTACATCTAATGAAACAAATTTTGCTTTACCATCATATTCTTCACTCATTTCATCCATTATAGGATGAATTAATTTACACGGACCACACCACTCTGCCCATAAATCTACTAATACGGGCACATCGGATTTGATTACAACTTCATCAAAATTGGTTTCATTTGCTTCTATTACTTTTCCCATAATTATTCAACTTTTAATGTTTAGAATGTAATACCTCCACCTATTCCAATTTGTTTAGGATTAGCAGCCATTACCGGAATTTTAGAATCATTTGCAAGAAGTTTTTGTTCATTTGCTCCAAATACATAATCCAATGCAGAAATATCTTTAGTTGTCATTATCAATATCATATCAGCATCTATATTTTCAGCATATTCCACCGTTTCTTTCCAAAATTCTTCTTCTCCCATTGCCATTTCTATTATATACTTTATTCCTTTTTCGTTAAGATATTTTTTAGCAAAATTTAGATTGGCTTTTATTCTTACATTGTCCGTTTGTGAATATCCTGATTTTCTAACAAATAAGTGAGCTTCCAAATTGAAAAATTTAGAAAGTTCGTAAACCCATTTTAATTTTTGTTTATTCTCTATCATAAAATCAATAGGAATAACAATGTTTTCTATATTATCTTTTTTAGGAGGTTCTTGTACTACATAAAAAGGAACATCAGAATTTGCAATAACTTTTAAAGCCCAACTTCCTGTAAGTTTTTGCATACCTTTTATACCATGAGTTCCCATTACTACTAAAAAGGCGTTAACTTCCTTGGCGACTTCACCAATTGTAGTAAAAATACTACCTTCTTTTACTATTGAATAAATTGGAATACCCGAAGATTCTGCTTCTAAATCAGCTATTTTTTTCAAATCAGCCAATAAATCTGGGATGTCTTTTTCTCTTTTGGATACATGTAATAAATAAATTTTTTTATTTTCTTTTATTCTTTTTGCCAGAATCAATGCGTGTTTCAAAGCATTTTCTGCAACGGGAGTAAAATCCCAAGGCACTAATAATACGTATTCTTTTCCCATAAGAATTATTTTTTTATACTTTTGTATTCAATGAAAAATCTTGTCAAAGTTATGAAATTTTTTTTACATAAAAGAAAATATATATTGTTTATACTAATATCTGTTTTATTTAATATTAAAACCTTTTCACAAAAATACGAATTGGGAATACCTAAAATTATAAGTTTTACTCCGGAAGATTATGGATATGAAAGTCAAAATTATTCGGTAGCACAAGACTCTAATAGAATAATATTTATTGGAAACTTAAATGGTATTATCATTTATGATGGACACTACTGGGGCAATACAAAAATAAATGGAACACCAGAAATAATATATTCCAAATACGACAACAAAATATATGTAGGAGGATACAAAAGTTTTGGATATTTAAAAAATGAATATTACAATCATTACAAGTTTATTGATCTATTAGATAGCAGTATAAACATTGGACAAATCACAAGAATACAACAATATAAAAACTATATTTTATTTACAGACCAATATGCTTTGTATAAATATGATATAAAAAAAGATTCTATCAGTTTGGTAAAAAATGCTAATCTGTTTTTAGATATATTCAAATGCGATACTTTTATTTTTGTAACCGATTATAAATCTCTTTTTAGTTATAATCCATACAATGACAAGATGTTATTAATTAGTAAAGATTTTGAAGATTATATATTAGATATTTTCCCATATTCCAAAGATACTTTTTTGATAAAAACCAACTGGAATTTTTACTATTTTATTCCCAAGCAAAAAAATAAAATAGAAAGTATAGTCAATAACAATGTAATTAAAATAAATAACTTTTTGAGAAAAAATAAGTATTCTAAAACAATAAAAATAAGCAATAATATTTTTGTGTCCGGTACTCATAATTGTGGACTCATCTTTTATGATAAAAACTTTTCTGTTTTATTTGCTCTCAATGAAAAAAACGGTATAAGTAACGATAATATATCAGACATGTTTTTAGATGATGATAATCAATTATGGATTGCAACATCTTATGGTATAAGCCATATAGAATTTCCTTCTCCTTTCACTTTTTACAACTACGCATTAGGTGCAAAAAGTTTTGCGAGAGATATTATTCGTTACCATAACAACATATATTTCGCTACACAAAATGGGTTATTCTATATTTCTAAAAACAAAAAAATGCACAAAGGTTGCTTTAATACAGAAATAGTTAACCCCGTTTTTAATGATATGGACTTTGTTCTTAATCAATTTTTAAAACTTGATACAACTTTATATATTTCATCAGAGACAGGATTGTATAAAATAGAAGACTCTACATACAACCTTGAAAAACAAGGATACTATTATACAATGTATAAAACAAAATTTGACACAAACATTGTCCTTATATCACCTCTAAATGGAGTAGAAAAATTTAGATACAAAGATAATACATTGGAGATGGAAGGTCGTTTTGCCTTTTTAGATAAAACCATTAGAACTATTGCGGAAGATAGTGAATCTATATGGTTTGGGAGCGACTATGAAGGACTATATAGAATAATGCTTTCTGATTCTTTAAAAAACTCCAGCAAAGTATATGATTATACACATGCAAAAGGATTACCCAAAAATTTCTCATGGATTGATGTTTATACTACTTCTACGGGAGTATTATTTTCAACTGAAAAAGGAGTGTTAAGATATAATTCTATGTCAGGAACTTTTTATTTTGACACAACACTAGGTATAAATTTTTCTTCCCAAAAATATTGGGTGTATCCTATAGTTGAAGATAAAAATAAAGATATTTGGTTTTCAATGGGAATAACAGGACAATACAGACGGCATACTTTTTTAGCTAAATATAATCACAAAACGCACAAATATAAATTAAACAAAAGTGAATTTGACCCTATAAGCAACTTTACTATAGAAGCAATTTACCCGGAAAACAACAATCTGGTATGGTTTTCTACTCCAAGAGAAATAATCAGATATGATAGAAGATTGAAAAATAAAACCAAACGGAAAAAATTACCAATACTTATACATAAAATAATAATAGGTAAAGATTCTCTATTACTATTGCCAATACATTATTTATCAGGAAAAGAAGAAAAGATAGAATTAGATTACAAATATCACGATATCCACATAGAAGTAATAGTCCCTACTTACAATAAAAATGATATTGTGTATTATCAATTTTTTCTAAAAGGCTATGAAAAGTCTCCGTCCGCTTGGAAACTGGAAAATACAAAAGAATATACAAACTTGCCACAAGGTAACTACACATTAATAGTAAAAGCAAGAGATAGCAACAATAATCTATTGGGAGAAATCCAACTTCCATTCAAAATAAATCCTCCATTTTATCTTACACCGTTTGCATATATATATTATGCAATATTACTTGCATCATTAGTGTTTATGATAATATATTGGAGAGCTTATTTGTCGGAAAAAGATCAATTAGTAACCCAAATATTGCTAAAAGAACGCACAAAACAACTTGCATATCAAAAAGAAAGAGTTGAACAATTACTAAAAAAAATACTCCCGGATGATACAGCCCGTCAGATAAGCGAAAAAGGAAAAGTTGAACGAAAAAGCTACAAAATGGTTACTGTCCTATTTGCGGACATCAAAGGGTTTACCAAAATTGCAGAAAACACCCCGCCCGAAGTATTGCTTGACGAATTAGACCACTTATATCTGGAATTTGATAAAGTGGTGGAAGAATTGGGAATAGAAAAAATAAAAACAATAGGTGATGCATACATGTGTGCCGGCGGTATTCCTAAAAAGAACAGAACAAACCCTATAGAAGTAGTCCTGGCAGGAATAAAAATGTTACAAATATTAAACAATATTAACAAAACTTCCAAAACAGGCTGGGAAATGAGAATAGGAATACATACAGGTCCCGTAATAGCCGGAATACTCGGTACAAAAAGATTTACTTACGATGTATGGGGTGATACCGTGAATGTTGCAAGTAGAATGGAATCTATGGGAGAACCAGGCAAGGTAAATATATCTCAAGACACTTATGAACTTGTGCATCGGTTTTTTGATTGCGAACCAAGAGGAGACTTGCCGGTAAAATACAAAGGTAAAATCAAAATGTATTTTGTAAAAGGAATAAAGCCTGAACTGTCTATAGATGGCAAAGGAGAAGAACCTAATAAACAATTCTGGCTAAATCTTCAAATGATACGATTTTTTGATTTGGAAGAATATATGCTAAACAAATTGGAAAAAGGACTACCAGCAAATCTTTATTATCATAACTTGAGACATACCATAGATGTAATGAACCAAGTGGAACTAATAGCCAGAGAAGAAGGCTGTTCCAATGAAGAAATACTATTACTTAAAACAGCTGCATTATTTCATGATTCAGGACTAATGGAAACTTCTTATCACGACCATGAAGAACAAAGTATTAAAATAGCAAAAGAAATATTACCACGATTTAAATATACTCCTGTCCAGATACAAAGAATAGCAGAACTAATATATGCAACTAAGCTCCCACCAAACCCTAAAAACAAACTGGAACAAATAATGTGTGATGCTGATTTGGACTATCTTGGTAGAGAAGACTTTTTGCCAATATCAAACTTATTATTTAAAGAACTTTATGAACAACACATAGTGAAAAACAAAAAAGAATGGGACGAAATGCAAATAAAATTTCTTGAAAATCACCAATATTTTACAGAAGCTGCACGTCGTCATCGCAGAGTAAACAAATTAAAACAGTTAGAAAAATTAAGAAAAGAACTGGAGACTCAAAAAGAAAAGAACAAAAAAAACAACAAATCTTAACATAACGTTATTGCATAAAATTTGCTATAAAGTTTTTTTTATAAAAATTAAGACACTATGACAGAAATAGAAAAAATATTATTAAAAACAGCCAAACAAGCTATAATAGAAAAATTTACAGGAGAACATATTATAAATAAAGAAACCCTATACAATCAATTTCCCGAACTAAAAGAAAAACGTGCAACTTTTGTTACTCTTTACATGGCACCAGACCAAGATTTACGGGGATGTATAGGTACATTAGAACCTGTAAGACCGTTGTTGGAAGATGTGATACACAATGCTCGGGCTGCCGCTTTTAACGACTATCGTTTTGACCCTCTATCCCCTAACGAACTACCAGATATGCTTATAGAAATTTCCCTATTATCAATCCCTCAAAAAGTAGAATACAATAATATAGAAGAACTAAAAAACAAAATAATTCCATTCCAAGACGGAATTGTTTTACAAAAAGACCGGGCTCGTGCCACATTTCTACCACAAGTATGGGGGCAATTATCCGATTTCGATTTGTTTTTTCAACATCTTTGTAGAAAAGCAGGGTTGCCACCAGACTGCTTATATGAACATCCTGATATATACAAATATACTGTAAAAGAAATAAAAGACTTTTAAACAATGAAATTTTATAAAAAAAATAATAATGGCACCATTACTTGCTTGCTATGCCAACACTACTGCACTCTAAAAGAAGGGCAAACAGGAGCATGTGGAGTAAATATAAACATGAGCGGGCAACTCAAAAATATGGTATATGGTAATATTGCAGCATTACATATAGACCCTGTTGAAAAAAAACCTCTTTACCACTTTTTGCCGGGAAGCAGTACATTGTCATTGGGCACAGTGGGATGTAATATGAAATGTCCATTTTGCCAAAATTGGCAAATTTCACAAACAAATAATGTTCGTAATTCAACACATACTACTCCTGAAAAACTTGTATCGATAGCATTATCAAAACAAATAAAAATTATTGCCTACACTTATAACGAACCAACTATTTTTTATCCTTTCGTAAGAGATACTGCCATACTAGCAAAGCAACATGGTATCAAAAACATAATGGTATCCAACGGACTTATGTCTGACGAGGTGATAGAAGATATGGGACAAATAATAGATGCTTGCAATATAGACTATAAAAGCAACAATGAAGAATATTACCGCAAAATACTAAAAGCCCCATTCAAAATAAAAGAAAATCTTATAAAACTAAAAAAGCAAAATATTTGGTTGGAAGTAACCACTCTTATCATACCAGGAGTAAACGATAGCAAAAATGAACTCAAAGAAATTGCAACATTTATTGCAACAGAACTTGGGAAAAATACACCTTGGCATATCAATGCTTTTTATCCTGACTACAAGATGACAGAAACTCCTCCTACACCTATACCTTCTTTATTGACAGCAGAAGAAATTGCATATCAAGCAGGACTCAATTTTGTATATGTAGGCAATAGGGGACTGGAAAATATCACATTATGTCCAAGATGTGGAGCAAAACTTGTAGTTAGACATGGATTTTATACAATCAACAATACAATAAGCAATGGATTTTGTCCATATTGTAATACAAAAATAGCAGGTGTATGGGAATAGACATAAGAAAAGCAGGAGTAAGAGGACAATTTTATCCTTATGAGGCAGAAGAAATAATTAAAATGATAAACTTCTGGAACAAAAAAGATACTTCCACACAATTAGATGTGAAACCAAAAGCAATAATTTCACCACATGCAGGTTACGTTTACAGCGGAGAAATAGCAAACAAAGTGCATAAAATGCTATCCAATGCACATTTTGATACCATAGTAGTAATAGGACCATCTCATCATGTTGCTTTTAGAGGAATAAGTGCTTCATTTTATGATAAATATGAAACACCTTTTGGGCTTATAGACATAAACAAGGATTTATTGGAAGATTTACACACACATTACAAATTTACTTTGGAGGAAAAAGCTCACTATTTGGAACATAGCACAGAAACACAAATGCCTTTTATTGCTTATTATAATTCTCCTCAAAAAGTAAAAGTATTAGAACTTATTTACGGAATAGGAACATCTTACACAATAATAAGCAGAATAATCAGATATTTGTTTGTACTTAAAAAAAATATAGGTGTAGTAATAAGTAGTGATTTAAGTCATTTTCACAATGCAGTTACAGCCGAAGGAATAGACAAAGCATGTATAGCAGGAGTGGAAAACCAAGATATAAAATTACTACAAATGCCATGTGAAGCTTGTGGTAAAATAGGCATACAAGGACTAATAAAAACTTCTGTGGAATTAGAACTAAATGCCAAAGTAATATCATATACTCACAGTGGATACATTACGGGAGATTACAACAGTGTAGTAGGATATATGGGTGCAATAGTATATTAGGAAACAATAGTGTAATAAGTGTTTTTTATGGAAAAATACACAATATTTTTCAACTTGTTAAAATATCACTTTGAGGTTTTAGAATCATTTTAAACAATATTGGTTTGATAATATAGATTTTTACATTTTCGTTAAATATTTTTTTATTTTCCATTGTTATTTGTTATTTTGATAACTTCATTTAGGTATTTTGAAAAAAAAATGACTTTCCTCAGTTTTATGAAATAACTTAAATGTTTAATTTGAACTCAAATTTCTAACAGAGTATGAATCATAGAATAATTTCAAAAAAGGGATTAAATATTCCTATTGCAGGAGACGCTATAGCCAAGATTGATGGAATATCTATAGATAATGGACTGGTTGCTGTTGTTCCCATAGATTTTTATTGGCTTACATTAAAGCCTAAAATAAAACAGGGAGAAAAAGTAAAAGCAGGAGATGTATTATTATATGATAAAAAAGATGAACGAATTAAAGTAACATCGCCTGTATCTGGGGTTGTCGAAAGTATAAACAGAGGAGAAAAAAGACGCATTTTATCAGTAGTGGTAAAAAAGGAAAATGATGAATATAAGCAATTTAATACTATAAATGAACATGCTTCTGCAGAACAAATAAAAGAAGTGCTTTTAGAAAGTGGATTATGGACAGGAATTAGGCAAAGACCATTTGATATAATAGCTGAACCTGACACGATGCCTGAAGCTATTTATGTTCATACAAGCGATACCTCACCTTTAGCACAAGATTATAATTTTACTTTACAAAATGACTTTGAATATTTTGTGAAAGGTGTGGAAGTTTTATCAAAATTAGCTACTAAAACATATCTTACCATAAACGCTAATAGAAAATATGACCTTTTGGATAAAATAAATATTGAGGGAGTAGAAAAAGTTTTTGTAAAAGGACCTCATCCTGCAGGGAACATTTCTACAATAGCACAAAAAATTACTCCTATTAACAAGGATAATAAAATATGGTATGTTAAGCCGTGGACTACTGTTTTTATAGGAAGGTTGGCATTAACGGGACGCCTTGATATGACTAAAATTGTTGGACTTGTCGGTCCCGAAGTGAAAAGACCAATGTATTACAGGATTGGAGCAGGCTTTATGATGAAAGATCTGGTAAAGGACAAAATAAATGATGAGTATGAAACAAGAATAATTTCAGGATCAGTGCTTACCGGTAGAAATGCAGGAATTGACGGCTTTGACGGTATTTATAATGATATGGTTTCTGTGATAAAAGAAGGGAAATACGAAGAATTTATGGGGTGGGTAATGCCTGGATTAAAAAAATATAGTCCGTCACGAATGTTTTTTTCATGGTTGCTTCATTCCAAAAAAAGAAAATATTCTTTTGATACTAACTTTCATGGAGAAGAAAGACCTTTTGTTATTCCTGAAATAAGTGAAAAGTATGTTGCAGTGGATATATTACCATCTTTTTTATTGAAGTCCATTATTGCCGAAGATTTTAATATGATAGAAAAATTAGGAATATATGAAGTAGTGCCTGAAGATTTTGCTTTAATGGAGTATGCTTGTGTTTCAAAAATAAACATACAGGAAATAGTAACGAAAGGTATTGAACTTATACTAAAAGACAATTAAAATGAGTGCATTGAAAAATATATTGAAAAATTTATTGGAAAAAACGGAAAATGGTAAGCCTCTTCACTTTTTGCATTCTTCGGTAGAAGCTGCATATACATTTTTTTATGTGCCTGATAAAGTGACAACAAGAGGTTCTCATATACGTGATTATGTGGACTTGAAGCGAACAATGACTATTGTTGTGATAGCGTTATTGCCGGCATTGTTGTTTGGTATATTTAATATTGGTTATCAACATTCTTTGGCTATCGGGCAAGAGTGGAGTATATGGCAGTCGTTTGGATACGGCTTCGTAAAATTTTTACCTCTTTTGATAGTGTCTTATGTAGTGGGAGGTGTAATAGAAATAATATTTGCACAGTTGCGTAATGAAGAAGTAAATGAAGGTTACTTTGTTACCGGTTTACTTATTCCTATGATAGTCCCTGTAGATGTCCCATTGTGGATGTTAGCGGTAGGAGTTGCCTTTTCAGTAATTTTTGCCAAAGAGGTGTTTGGAGGCACTGGAATGAATATTTTTAATCCTGCTTTAGTAGCGAGAGCATTTTTGTTTTTTGCTTATCCTTCGTGGATGAGTGGAGATAAGGTATGGATAGCTGGACTTAATCAAGGGAAAGATATTGTAGATGGGTTTAGTGGTTCTACTGTGTTGGCTCAACTTGCGGCAGAAAATGGAAGCCAAGCAGTTCATTTAACAAATGGTTTGGGGCAGTCACTTTCCATATGGGATATGTTTTGGGGATTTATGCCGGGGAGTATTGGGGAAACATCTGCATTTGCAATATTTATTGGAGCCTTAATTCTTTTAATTACAGGAGTAGGTAGCTGGCGTGTTATGTTATCTGCATTTACAGGTGGCTATCTTATGGCTTTATTGTTTAACCTTGTTGGTTCTTCTCCATTGATGACTTTCCCCGCTTATGCTCATTTGTTAGTAGGAGGTTTTGCTTTCGGAATGGTGTTTATGGCTACTGACCCCGTAACTATGGCTCAAACAAAACTTGGCAAATACATTTACGGTTTTTTGATAGGTGCTATGGCAATACTTATTCGTGTGGTAAATCCTGCTTATCCTGAGGGTGTTATGTTGTCTATATTGTTGCTCAATACTTTTGCACCTTTGATTGACCATATAATTGTTCAAAATCATATTAAGAAAAGAATGAAACGCTGGAAAACAAATTAAAATTTGGTACTATGAATAAAGAAAGTAATACATATACTTTTATTTTCACTATCGTAATGGTTACGGTGGTTGCATTTGGGTTGTCATTTACATCTCTAATGTTGAAACCTGTTCAGGAAAAAAATATAATGGTGGAAAAAAAGCAAAATATCCTTGCTTCATTAAATAAAGAAGTGTCTTTTGCTGAGGCTGATAAAGTGTTTGATAAGTATATAAAAAAGATGTATATAATTACCCCTGATGGTAAATACGAAGAAGGAAATGCTTTTGATATTGATTTGAAAGAAGAATTACATAAACCCAAGCAGGAACGTAAAATGCCATTATTTATAGCTGAAGTTGACGGTAAGAAATATTTTGTTATACCTATGTATGGGAAAGGATTGTGGGGACCTATCTGGGGATATATGGCTTTATCTGATGATATGAATACAATAGTGGGTATAAGTTTTGGTCATAAAACGGAAACGCCTGGACTGGGTGCAGAAATAGTTAAACCTAAATTTAGAAAGCAATTTGCAGGTAAAAAGATATTCGACAAAAATGGAACACTGATAGGTATAAAGGTGGAAAAGAATTTGAAAATACATAATGAACACCAAGTAGATGCAGTGTCGGGAGCTACTCTTACAAGTAAAGGAGTAGAGGCTATGATAAGTAATACATTGGAAAATTATGTGGAATTTTTTAAGAACTATAAAAAAACTAAATAAAAATGAAAGAAAAAGAACCTTTGTTTTCTCCCAAAAACTTGAAATTACTTACAAATCCTTTGTGGAAAGAAAATCCAGTTACTGTATTAGTGTTAGGTATATGTTCTTCTCTTGCTGTAACGGTAAAAATGAAACCTGCTATAGTAATGGGGATATCGGTAATGGTAGTGCTGGCTTTTTCTAATGTAGTAATTTCAATGATACGAAAACTTATTCCTACTCGCATAAGAATCATTGTTCAGCTTGTAGTTATATCTTTTATGGTGATAATAGTAGATCAAGTGTTGAAAGCTTATGTTTATGATGTGAGTAAGCAATTATCTGTTTTTGTGGGACTTATAATTACCAACTGTATTATAATGGGGAGACTGGAAGCTTTTGCATTGGGAAATAATCCTTGGCGTTCATTTTTAGATGGTATAGGTAATGCAGGAGGATATGCCTTGATTTTGGTAATTGTATCATTTTTTAGAGAATTATTAGGTAGTGGTACCGTATTAGGATATCCAATATTTGAGAAATTAGGGTTGTATAAGATAGGATATGAAAATAACGGAATGATGATTTTGCCACCAATGGCTCTTATTACATTAGGAGTGATTATATGGATACATCGGGCAAGAAATAAAGATATGGTTAAATAACAAACAGTAAAAAAATTATGGAAAATATATTTAACATATTTGTTAGGTCAATTTTTATTGACAATATGGTTTTTGCCTATTTTTTGGGAATGTGTTCCTATTTGGCGGTTTCCAAAACGGTAAAAACTTCTTTTGGCTTGGGGTTAGCAGTAATATTTGTTTTAGCTGTTACAGTCCCGTTGGATTATTTAATAGATAATTATTTGTTGAAACCCGGTGCATTAACCTGGATAAGTAGCTCATTTGCAGATGTTGATTTAAGTTTTTTGAGTTTTATAATATTTATAGCGGTAATTGCTTCATTTGTGCAACTTGTTGAAATGGTTGTGGAACGGTATTCTCCATCGTTGTATGCTTCTCTGGGAATCTTTTTACCTCTTATAGCGGTAAATTGTGCAATATTAGGTGGTTCATTATTTATGCAAGAAAAAAACTTCAACAATGTAGGTGAAGCGGCAGTATACGGATTAGGTTCCGGTGTTGGCTGGTTTTTGGCAATAGTGGCTATTGCTGCCATACGGGAAAAAATAAAATATTCAAACGTGCCTGCTCCTTTAAGGGGATTGGGAATTACATTTATCATTACTGCATTGATGGGTATTGCTTTTATGAGTTTTATGGGTATTAAATTGTAAAAAAAAAAAATAGATATGATAATATTGTTGTCAGTTATAGAGGTTATAAGTATAAGTGTAATAGTATTTTTAGTATTACTATTGTTATTAGTTTTTGTAATATTGAAGGCAAAAGAAAAACTTGTTCCGTCAGGAGAAGTTACCATTGATATAAATAGGGGTAAAAAGCAATTAACTGTACCAGCAGGAGGCACATTGCTTACTACTCTTAATAATGCAGGAATACTTATGCCTTCTGCTTGTGGAGGTAAAGGCTCATGTGGTATGTGTAGAGTGCAAGTGGTGGAAGGGGGAGGAGAAATACTTCCTACAGAAACAGGATTTTTTACGAGAAAAGAAATTAAAGAAAAATGGCGACTGGCGTGTCAAGTAAAAGTGAAAGAAAATGTGAAAGTAAAAGTCCCTGATGAGGTATTTAGCATAAAAAAATGGGAATGCGAAGTTGTTTCCAATAGGAATGTGGCAACGTTTATAAAGGAATTTGTAGTAAAATTGCCTGAAGGTGAAAATCTGAATTTTAAGTCTGGGCAATATATTCAAATAGATATTCCTCCTTATGAAATAGATTTTGCAAAAGATATTTCTGTGGAAAAAGAATATAGAGATGAATGGGATAAATATAAACTTTGGGATTTGAAAGCTAAAAATACCGAAGAAACTGTTCGGGCATATTCTATGGCAAACCATCCTGCAGAAGGTAATATAATTATGTTAAATGTACGTATAGCAACTCCTCCATGGGATAGGAAAAAGAATGCTTGGGCAAATGTTCCTTCAGGAATAGGTTCTTCATATATTTTTTCCAGGAAAAAGGGAGATAAAGTGAGAATATCAGGACCTTATGGCGACTTTTTGGTACAAGATACAAATAGGGAAATGATGTTTATTGGTGGTGGAGCAGGAATGGCTCCAATGAGAAGTCATATATTCCATCAATTCCATACGGTTAAAACCAATCGTAAAACTACTTTTTGGTATGGAGCTAGATCTAAAAGAGAAATCTTTTATGAAGAAGATTTTAGAAAGATAGAAAAGTATTTTCCTAATTTTAAGTTTTATATAGCATTGTCAGAACCAAAACCCGAAGATAATTGGACAGGATATACAGGATTTATACACCAGGTTATTTATGATAACTATTTGAAATATCATGAGGAACCAGAAGAAGTGGAATATTATCTTTGTGGACCTCCTCTTATGGCAAAAGCAGTATTGAATATGCTTGATGATTTGGGAGTACCTAAAGAAAATATATTCTTTGATGATTTTGGTTCTTAAGTTGATTTTCCCGATTGTGGTGATTAAGTCAAAAGAAGTGCTATTATTGCGTAGTGCATTCAACAGGTGTTTTTTGACATCAAATCAAATCACTTCCGTAAGTTTTTATGTTGACGAGCTATAAAGATAAAAGCTGTTTGAGCACCTTGTAAAAGGTGTAAGTTTATTTTATCCTGCGTAGCGAAACATTGTCAAAAACAAGGAATTTATTTGCAGTCTTGACTTTTTGTTAATTTTGGGTCAAGCCA
>CAYQWX010000018.1:2651-29589 GCA_964421355.1 uncultured Bacteroidales bacterium | reverse complement strand
AATAGATATAGCAAAAAAATAGTTTTTTACAATTCTTTTCTGTTCATTTCTTTGTAGCGACAAAGAAACGAACCAAAGAAAACGCTCCAAAACGATGCTCCCACACACTTAGTCGCAACTTGTTTTTTATTGTCTTTTGTTAGGTAGTCTACGCAACCCCGCCGTTTTGGATAGCCTACCCACTTAAAATCCTAACGGAATTTTTTAAGGTTGCAAAAAACCGTGAGGCACAAAGCATCCAACAGGCAGTATTGACCTTTTGTTACTTTTGGGTCAAGCCAAAAGTAAAGAAAATAGTTATTCTGGTATAGTTATCCTAAAAATCATTTGGGATACTGTCGGTATTTTCTCTACCATAAAAACTAAATTTCTAAAAAGCAAAAAAGACTTTTTGTATATTTGGGCAAAAATATTCATTATACTGAACAATGGTTGTATTATTATTAGGCTCAAATGAAGGGAATAGGCTTCAAAATCTTTTACTTGCCAAAAATTTTTTAATAAAAAATTTAGGCAAACTAATAAAAGAATCTTCAATATATGAAACGGAACCATGGAAAATGCCTGATGAAGAAATATGGTTTTTTAATCAAGCAATAGTACTGGAAACAAATATTAATGCAAACAATATATTGGGAATAATAAAGGATTATGAACTTAAACATGGTCGTAGCAAAAATAGAAAAAACAAAAAAAGTTATGAGAGTAGAGAAATAGACATTGATATATTATTTTACGATGATAAAGTAATAAATACACAAGATTTAATTATTCCCCACCCATTACTTCATACACGCAGATTTGTTCTTACTCCATTAGTTGAAATATTACCTAACTTTATTCATCCTATTCTGGGAAAAGATATTAAAACACTTTATTACTATTGCAAAGACAATACTATTGTAAAAGAACTTAAAGAGGAAGCAGAAAGTTACGCCATAAATTAAAGAAAAAGAGCTATGAAAAAATATGATATAATTTTTTTAGGAAGTGGACCTGGCGGTTATGTGGGAGCTATAAGAGCGGCACAACTTGGCATGAAACCACTTGTTGTAGAAAAAGCAGAATTAGGAGGAGTATGCTTAAACTGGGGGTGTATTCCTACAAAAGCATTATTGCGTTCTTCTCATTTTTATAGTGATTTGAAAAATTCTAAACGCTTAGGAATAACAATAGAAGGGACAACTTCTGCCAATCTATCAAAGATTGTAGATAGAAGCAGAAGAACTGCTGCTAAAATGAGTAAAGGAGTGGCGTTTTTATTCAAAAAAAACGGTGTAGATTTATTACAAGGAACAGGAAAAATAGTGAACAGTAGCATAGTAGAAGTAGAAACAAAAAATGGCAAAGAACAAGTAATAGCCAATCATATAATAATTGCAACAGGAGCAAGACCAAAAGAATTACCAGGAGTGCCAATAGATGAAAAATATGTTATAAGTTATCGTAAAGCACTTGTGCCAGATACTTTACCCGAATCTTTATTGATAATTGGTTCTGGTGCAATTGGCACCGAAATGGCATTTTTTTATTCCTCATTAGGCACAAAAGTTACTGTGGTAGAATATTTTCCAAAAGTTGTACCTTTGGAAGACGAAGAAGTATCAGATACATTGCTTGAAAGCTTAAAAAAACGAAGAATAGAAGTAATTACCTCAGGGAAAGTAACAAATGTAGAAATTAAAAATGATATTTGCACAGTATTTATAGAAACACCAAAAGGAACTATAAAAAAAGAAGTAAAACAAGTATTGTCGGCAGCAGGAATACAAGCAAACATAGATAACATCGGACTTGAAAATACCAATGTGAAAATAGATAAAGGCAAAATAGTAGTTGATGAATATTATAGGACTACAGAAAAGGGTATTTATGCAATAGGAGATGTGATTAACACACCTGCATTAGCCCATGTTGCTTCTGCCGAAGCTATATTATGTGTAGAAAAAATTGTAGGCTTAGATGTTTCTCCATTAGATTATTCATCTATTCCATCAGCTATATTTTCTTCTCCAGAAATAGCCTCTCTTGGCATTACAGAGCAACAATCATTAAAAAACGGATTTGATATAAAAACGGGGAAATTTCCATTTTCGGCACTTGGTAAAGCATCGGCTTACGGATATTTAGAAGGATTTGTAAAACTTATTTTTGATAAAGAAACGGACTTGCTTATCGGAGCACACATAATAGGAGAAGGAGCAAGTGATATGATATCCGAGCTTGTAATAGCAAAACGCTTAAAAGCAAAAAGTGAAGATATCAGGAACGAGATACACACTCATACAACTATGAGTGAAGCAATTATGGAAGCTGCTGCTGATGCACACAACGAAGCAATACATTTGTAAAATAAATGAAAACATACGGACTTTAATAAATTATTTATATCTTTGGAACACCTTAAAAAACATAAAAATATATGGAATCAAAAAGTTTAAGAGAAAGTAAGTTAATGCGGTGGTTAGCTTTAGTTCTAGCATCATTATCAATTTTTGGTGCTTATTATTTTAATTACGCATTATCAGCCATAAAACCTATGCTGGAAAGTATTTTAGGTTGGAATAGTAGTGATTTTGGTACATACACATCCGCTTATGGGTGGTTTAATGTATTTTTCTTTATGCTCATTTTCAGTGGTATTATTCTTGATAAATTAGGAGTTAGAAAAACCGGATTAGGAGCTACTCTTGTAATGTTTATCGGTACTGCCATTAACTATTGGGCTGTATCTACTACTTTTCCAGAAGGTAGTATGATATTAGGACTTAAAGCCCAAATATTCTGGTCTTCAATAGGATTTGCAATATTCGGAGTAGGAACAGAAGCAATTGGTATTACTGTTTCAAAAGCTGTAGTAAGATGGTTCAAAGGCAAAGAAATGGCTCTTGCTATGGGTATGCAGATGGCTATTGCCAGATTGGGTACACTGTTGGCATTGGCAATAAGTCTCCCACTTGCAAAAGGTTTCTCTGTAACAGCACCTATATTGTTTGCTCTTATATTGATGTTGTTAGGAGTAATATCCTTTATTTCATACTCAATATTGGATATCAAACTGGATAAATCTGAAAAGGATTTGGACTTATCGTCCGATGAAGACGAATTCAAGATTAAAGACATTGTATTTATCATTACAAACAAAGGATTCTGGTATATAGCTATTTTATGTGTACTGTTTTATTCAGCAGTATTCCCGTTTTTATTTTATGCTACAGATTTAATGATAAACAAATATCATGTAGATCCTTACTTAGCAGGATTGATACCAAGTTTATTACCTTTTGGAACAATAATTTTAACACCTGTATTTGGCGGTATATATGATAAAAAAGGTAAAGGTGCTACAATAATGATTTTAGGATCATTAATCTTAATACTTGTGCACGGTGTGTTGATGCTTCCTTTCCTTAAAGCATGGTGGATTGCTGCCACAATGGTAATTATTTTAGGAATAGGCTTCTCTTTAGTACCTTCAGCAATGTGGCCTTCTGTCCCTAAAATTATTCCTGAAAAACAACTTGGAACAGCTTATGCAGTAATTTTCTGGATACAAAATATCGGACTGTTAGGAATACCGCTATTGTTAGGATATGTACTTGACAAAACCAATCCTGATGTGGCTCCAAATAAAATACTTGTTAAAAGAGCAATAGAAAGTGCATATAACAAAACTATAGCAAAAACTTATCAATTAGATAAAAAAGATTTTGAAAGACTCTTGGAAAAATCAACAGGTTCTTCCATAGATACAATAGTGCAATACTCTGTATATGAACCTGCAAATAATAGCGAAGCTGATACTGCACAAATAAGAAAAGAAATTTATCAAAATCTAGTAAATGCTATAAGTTCTATTGATTTACCTTCAAATGTTAATGATAAAGACAATTTTGAAAAACTACAACAAAAACTTATACAAGTGTCAAAAAATACCGTATATAAAGTTGTAATAGAAAACAAACTTGATCTCCGTTATAACTATTTTTATGATATGTTAATATTCTTTACACTGTCGTTATTATCATTAATATTTGCATTCTTACTCAAACATGAAGATAAAATAAAAGGTTACGGCTTGGAATTACCAAACATTAAGGAATAAAAATTAAAAATACGATAAAATGGAAAGGGTGCCTTATATATTGGGCACCCTTTTTTATTATTGATGTTCAATAGTATCCTAAATATCTATGTTGGGATTTTATTTGTAGTCTTGACTTTTTTTGCTTTTGGGTCAAGCCAAAAGTGAATAGTTATCATAAATGTTTTTATCAGACTAGATTTTTATCTACTTTTTTCATCAATGGAAAAAAGTAGATACCCCTTTGTGTCAAACTTGGATACTGTTGATTGATATTCTTAGATAGTATTAAATTATTTTCTCTTCTATTTTCCCTGCTAATCTACTTGCTCCTATGCGGAATAAAGAAGGTGTAAGCCATTCTTTTCCTACTATTTTTTCTGTGAGTATCATATACAACAAAGCATCATCAGGAGTAGAAATGCCACCTGCAGGCTTAAATCCTATACGTTTTCCTGTAGCTTCATAATAATCTTTTATTGCAGTAAGCATAATATAAGCAGCTTCAGGAGTTGCAGAAACATTAATTTTACCCGTAGATGTTTTTATGAAATCTGCTCCAGCTTCCATTGCCAAAAGTGAAGCAATACGAATATGTTCTATATCTGAATAGGCACCCGTTTCTAAAATTACCTTTAAGTGTGATTTCTCGGCAGCGTGACGCATCAGTAATAATTCTTTGTACACAAGTTCATAGTTATTGTTTAACATCTCACCTACATTTATTACTATATCTATTTCGTCTGCTCCTTTTTCTGCACTCAAATTTACTTCCGACAATTTTATTGAGAAGAATGTTTGGGCAGAAGGGAATGCTCCCGACACTACTACTTTGCTTACATTATCAGCGTTTAGATACTGGTTTAAGGTTTCTAAAAAATTAGGATACACACAAATGCCTGCAACATTTGGTAAAGAGGAATGAGCTTCTGCAAAATTATTTACTCTTTCGCATAATTTAATTATAGTGTTTCTATTATCTGTTGTATTAAGACTTGTAAGGTCTATGAAGCTATATATTAATTTATAATTTTCTACAGTTTTATATTTTTCTATTTCTTGCTTTGCTTCTGCAATAGTTTGTTGCATGTGTTTTTCATCAACCTTTTTTGAAAATTTTTCTACAATTGTTTCTACATATTGTTTATTCATCTTTATTAAGTTTTTTATTGTTAATATGTCTTGTTTTGTCCCTGTTTGTCTTTTTTTCTATATTTTTTGTTAAAGCTTGTTCCAAATCTACTCCTGTTTGGTTTGCCAAACAGATGAGCACGAATAAAACATCTGCCATTTCATCAGCAAGCGAGATGTTTTTTTCACTTTCTTTAAAAGATTGTTCACCATACCTGCGGGCAACAATACGCGCAAGCTCACCTACTTCTTCGGTAAGCAAAGCCATATTGGTAAGTTCATTAAAATATCGGACGCCGTATTTTTTAATCCAATTATCTACTTTCTCTTGTGCTTCTTTTATTGTCATTTTCACCAGTTGTCGTCAGCTTTAGGTTTCTCTTTGGCAATGGCATTTTTCATTGCTTCTATCGTTTTGTTGGCTTCTTTGTCCACTTGTTGCAAAAAATATGCAAAACGTTTTTGATAAGTTGGAGCAGTATTATCAAGCCATCTTTCTATTGGATAATATGATGGTTGTTTCCAATTAAAATTTGTTAAAGTGTATCTAAAACGTCCGTTTTTAGCTTCTATTATTAATGTATATTTTACTATTCCACCCATTAATTGAGTTCCATTTTTGTCTGGAGGATTGAGTACTCTGAAACGAGGTTTGGCAAGAATACTTTTTTTTATATTATCTTTATGTCTAATAACCTTGTCTGCATTTTTAAAATATGAATGCATCCATTTATTTGCTTCTTTATATATTTCATCGGCTGATTTGCCTGGCACATTTACTACTTCTTGATAGGTAATAAGTTTTGACCTTTCATCAACAGGCATTTTAGGAGTTTGATATACTTGTTCTTCAGCTTTTTTCTTTTTTTTCTTTTTTTGGGCATTTACATTAGCTACAGACAATAGACTTAATGTAATAAGCCCTATAACTTTTAATGTTTTCATAACCTATTGTTTTTTATTTATTCACAAATTTAGTAAAAAATGCTAAAACGTTATTCTAAGAAATTATAAAAACAGAAATTTAACTAAAAATATTAGTTTATATTAAATGAATATATACTGTCGTTAAAAGTGTATAATAAATATTTTCACAGAATTAAATTTTATTATGCCTTTGTTTTATAACTTTTCTTTAACCATACAACGACCCCTGATATTAGTATAAAAAGTATGGTTATTCCCAGTAAGGGTATTAGTAAAATATAAAAACTACCAAGTAATGCTTGATAAATACGCATAGTGTGAAACTCTAATGCAACATTCCATAAAGACATTGGTAAGTTTTTGATTTGAGGAGGCATTTTTACAAATCTTGTATTATTGCTTATTGCTCCCATATTATAAGTAAAGTAAACTTCTTTGTTATGGTAATCAGTAGTCATGCCTGTTATCATAAATTCACCTATTGGGGCTCCTATATTACTTGTAGCTACATCAGTGCTTTTAGTAATATAATCTATTATTTTACCAGATTCAGGATTCCATTCAAAAAGGCCATCAAAAGAGCCTACAAGATATGTATTTTTGCTTGTTTTCCTAAAAACATTTACACCCATTACGCTTATAGGAGGTTGAATATTAAAAGTTTTTAGATTGCTTCTGAAGTTGTCATCAGAATAATAAATTACGTCTGTTGTGGCTACAAGATATCTATTTATCTCTCTGTCATATATGATTCTACGCAATTTGTCATACCAAGGATTAGGAACATCTAATTTGGAGTAAGGAATTTTGTCAACCTTAGTATTTGCTATAAAAATTAACAAAGGTGGTCTAAGAAACATCCCTGTTGTGGTAGTGATAAGTAGTAGTAAAATAGTTGTCCATCCGATTTTATTATGCCATTTTAATGACCATTTAGTTAATTTTTTGTGTTTTGTAGAAAGGTGTTTTGATTTTTTTCTATTTGTTCTATTTATAAAGAAAATTAATCCTGTAATTGTTAAGAAAATGAAAATAAGTCCTATTATGTCTACTATTACTTTCCCTAGTTTTCCATATATTTCTCCATTGTGTATCACCCATATAGTTTTAAATAATCCTATTTTGTCGTCATAGTTTTGTGAAGGTGGCAATATTTTTTTAGTAAAATGTTTATAATCTTTTGTGTAAAGCAGATAAGACCTTGTGAGTACTAGTAAAGTATCATTTTTTTCCGTAATATCTACTACTCTTTTATTTTCTACGGGAATAGGTATCGCTTCCCATCTGTGTTTAGTGTTGTTGTATTTGTATAAACCAAATAAAGTACCTGCAAATAATTTGTTTTTTGAATTTTTAAAAAGCTTACATATTTTTCTATTGTCCATACCTGTAGGTAGGCCATAATTAAAATCAGTAAATTTAGAAAAAGAAGAATCTGTTTGCCATATCCCAATATCTCCATAAATACAAATTTTGTTACTATCTATTTTTAGTGTTCCTCTTACTGCTCCATTATCCCAATTGTTATATCTATAAACTTTTGGTAAATAATTACGACTAATATCTATGTGTGAAAAAAGTTTTCTGTGATTTAATATTATGCCGGATATGGCAAAAAGCAATATAAAAATGGATAAAATGATGCTTAACCATTTATGGTATTTTTGAAAAAACTTTATCATTTGTTATAAGTAATATTTGTACAAAAGTAGCAACTATGTATGTGGCTACTGATACTTACAATTAAGTATAAATAGATATTATAGCAGTAAAGTTCTAAATATATTTTGCAGGAAAATGTATTATCCCTCCAATTTACTTACAGGTTTGCCTTTTTGTTACTTTGGGGTTAAATAAAAACAAACACGAGAGTTAAATCGTTGTTAATCAGCGTGCTATTTTTATATTGAATGTGCACAATTCATATAAATTATTACAAACTTACAAGCTGTTTTTATCTCCAAAAATGCTTTATAGCATAAAAGAAAATTTTTTAGGGAGTAATATTCCTATCAAAAGCGTATAAAATATGTTGTTTTCCAAAACGTGATAAGCAAGTTTTTTAACATATTCGAAATATGATTATCTGCTACAAGTATAATTTGTAATATTAGTTGCGAGGCATATAAATTTGTGATTATAATAGAATTACCACAATATATATTTGATGTTTGTCTATCTCGTAAAATAGTTTAATAAGAACAAATTATCCAAGCTAATATTAGAGAAATAAATTATAAATAAAAAGGGTGGCTTTTTCATAGTGCCACCCTTTTTGCTTCTATTTTATATAATTTTATTATTTTACTTCTTCAAAATCTACATCTGTTACTTCATCATCATTTCCACTGCTAGTATTTTGTTGATTACCACCTGTGTTTGTATTCCCTTCTCCCGAAGCATTAGGATTTGCTCCTTGTTGAGCTTGTTGTTGTGCATTATACAATTCTTGTGAAGCTGCATTCCATGCATCATTCAATTCTTTGGTTGCCGTTTCTATTGCATTAAGGTCTTGTTGTTTATGAGCTTCTTTTAGTTTGGTTAATGCTTCTTCTATTGGTTTTTTCTTGTTTTCAGGTATTTTGTCTCCAAATTCTTTCAATTGTTTTTCCGTTTGGAATATTAAGCTATCCGCAGTATTTAATTTCTCTATTTTTTCTTTTGCTTTTCTATCTTCTTCTTCATGTTTTTTAGCTTCTTCTCTCATTCGTTTTATTTCATCATCACTAAGTCCTGTTGTAGCTTCTATTCTTATACCTTGTTCTTTACCTGTTGCTTTATCTTTAGCACTTACATTTAGAATACCGTTTGCATCAATGTCAAATGTTACTTCTATTTGAGGCACTCCTCTTGGGGCAGGTGGTATTCCGTCTAAATGGAATCGTCCTATGGTTTTGTTATCCTTAGCTAATGGACGTTCACCTTGCAATACATGTATTTCTACAGAAGGTTGATTGTCAGTAGCAGTGGTAAATACTTCTGATTTTTTTGTAGGTATGGTTGTGTTTGCAGGTATTAGTTTAGTCATTACTCCTCCTAATGTTTCTATACCTAATGATAGTGGAGTAACATCAAGTAATAATACATCTTTTACATCACCGGCAAGCACACCACCTTGTATTGCAGCTCCAATTGCTACCACTTCATCAGGATTTATGTTTTTAGCTGGTTTTCTTCCAAAGAATTCTTCTACTTTTTGTTGTACCAAAGGTACCCGTGTAGATCCTCCTACTAATATTACTTCATCTACCTCGGATGGTTTAAGTCCAGCATCGTCTAAAGCTCTTCTACAAGGTTCTATTGTTTTTTCTACTAAATCATAAATTAATTTTTCGAATTGGGATCTTGAAAGAGTTTTTACCAAGTGTTGAGGTATGCCGTTTATTGGCATGATATATGGCAGATTTATTTCAGTAGTAGTTGTACTTGATAATTCTATTTTTGCTTTTTCTGCAGCTTCTTTCAAACGTTGAAGAGCCATTGGGTCTTTACGCAAATCAACACCGTGTTCTTTTTGGAATTCTTCTGCCAGCCAATTTATTATTCTTTCATCAAAGTCATCTCCTCCCAAGTGTGTGTCTCCATTGGTAGATTTTACTTCAAACACTCCATCGCCAAGTTCTAGAATGGAGATATCAAATGTACCACCACCAAGGTCATATACGGCAACTTTCATTTCTCTATCTTTTCTGTCTAAGCCGTATGCCAAAGCAGCAGCAGTTGGCTCATTAAGTATTCTTTTCACTTTTAGTCCTGCTATTTCACCGGCTTCTTTAGTTGCTTGTCTTTGACTATCGTTAAAATAAGCGGGTACTGTAATTACTGCTTCTGTAACTTCTTGTCCAAGATAATCTTCGGCAGTTTTTTTCATTTTTTGTAAAATCATTGCCGAAATTTCTTGTGGAGTATATTGTCTGTCGTCAATAACTACTCTTGGTATGTTATTTTCTCCTCTTACAACTTTATACGGAAGGCGTTTAATTTCTTCTTGTACATCATCAAAGGTGCGACCCATTAGCCTTTTGATGGAATATACTGTTCTTTCCGGATTGGTAATTGATTGTCTTTTGGCAGGATCTCCTACCTTTCGTTCACTATTTTTATCGAAAGATACCACAGATGGAGTGGTTCTTTTACCTTCGCTGTTAGGAATTACTACGGGTTCATTCCCTTCCATTACAGCTACACATGAGTTAGTTGTTCCTAAATCTATTCCTATTATTTTTCCCATAATTTTAGTCTCCTTTATTTTTAATTTTTGCTTTAACCTTCTTCAATGATTATGCCACAATAAAAAATATATTTATTTATGCCATATTGTCATAGGAAATTATTCTGTAAATAAAGAATAAGCAGTTGCTACGAATATGCCCGCTGTTTCTGTTCTCAATCTCTTGTGGGAAAGCAATACCGGTTGCCATTTTTTTGTAATAGCTATATTTATTTCTTCTGCAGTAAAACCTCCTTCAGGACCGATAAGAACAATATGATCTTCTTTAACTGTATTTTTTTCTAATAAAATTTCTTTTATTGTTTTTTTGGCATCACACAAAGCAATATGTTTATAAGCTTTTTTTTCATAATTTACTATGTGCCGAAAAGAAGTAATGTTTTCAATTACAGGTAGCACTGGTGTTAAGGATTGTTTTCCTGCCGACTTAGCAATTTTTTTAAAACGGGAAATGTTTATTTTGTTGCGTTCAGTGTTTTTAGTTTTTATAAAAATAATTTTATCAATTCCTATTTCTACTGCTTTTTCGATAAACCACTCAATACGTTCGTTGTGTTTGGTAGGGGCAATTGCTATTGTTAAATAAAAGTCTTTATTTCTATCAATTATTTTTATGTCAAATGTTTTTAGTATTACTTGCTTTTTAGAAATTTTATAAGTTAAAGCTTTGGCAATTTTACCTTTTCCATCAGAAACTAGTACTTCTTCGTTGTCTTTTATTCTAAGTACTTTGAAGTGACGACTTTCTTCCTCATCCAGAATTGTAAGAGGAGATATTGTTTCTACATAAAACAAGTGCATTTTATGTTTATTTTTTATTGAGAATTAAGAATTAGCGGTAATCCGTTTTTCCCTCCTACTACAACAATTTTGCTGTTTTGTGAGTTTGACAATTTGATGGTAGCATCTATTCCCTTCATTCTTAATAGTTTGTCTGTAAGGCTTTTGTTTATAATGTCATTTGCTCGTGCAATACCTTCGGCTTCTATTCGTTTTCTTTCTGCCTCGGCTTTTTCTTTTTCCAAACGGAATTTATAGGCTAATGCTTCTTGTTCTTGTTGCAATTTGGTATCAATAGCTTGACGTATTCTTTCCGGTAATTTAATAGAGCGAATAAGTAATGCTTTTAAGTCTATGTAATTATCTTTCAGTATTTTGGAAGTTTCTCTTACTATTTCTCGTTCTACTTCCGTACGTTTTGTAGAATATATTTCCTCAGCAATATATTTGCCCATAATAGTTCTTACAGAAGATCTTACTTCAGGTATTACCAAAACATCTACATAGTTTTTGCCAAACTTTTCATGTAAGTATCCTATTTTATTATATATAGGATTAAAACGGACAGTTACATCTACATTTATAGATAATCCATTTTTATCAAGTATGTCCATAGTTTCCTCTTTACTTTGTTCTTTTACATTGTAAATATAGAAATCGTTCCATGGGGCAACAATGTAAAAACCAGGAGGATATATATGCTCTTTGTCTAATCCTGTTGTAAATTTGCGGAATATTACGGCTCTTTCTCCAGGATGAACAACCTTGAACATTGATGAACTTCCTATAATTAGAAAAATAATTATAAGAACTCCTATGATAATGAAAATTGATGTTTTTTTATTAGTGGCATTTGTGTAAGTTTCCATAAAATTAAATTTCAGATTTGAAACAAAGATAATATTATTTTATCTTATGTCTAGGCTAAAAATGGTAGTATCTGAAAATTTTATTTACTGCTTTTCAAAAGTTACAAACAAATATAAATTATTACCTTTGTCAAAATATCTTTTTATATAAAAAATTATAGTTATGAACATAAAAAGGATTCTGTTACATCTTGCCGTTTTAGTAGGGTTTATAATTATTGGTTTCGCATATTTTCCCGATGTAATGAAAGGGAAAGTAATGCGACAACAAGATATGGATACCTACAAAGGCATGTCAAAAGAGATTGTTGATTATAGAAATCAAACAGGAGAAGAGCCTTTGTGGACCAATCGTATGTTTAGTGGTATGCCTGCATATTTAATATCAGTGAGATATCCTAATCAAAAAATATTTTCTTATATAAATCAAGCAACAGCATTTTTTGCCAAACGACCGATATCTTTTTTAATTAGATTATTGCTGCTTTCTTATTTAGCTTTTTTACTGTTTGGTGTCAGACAATGGTTATCTGTAATAGGGGCAATTGCTTACTCATTTTCATCATACTTCCTTATTGTAATAGAAGCGGGACATGTTACCAAAGTTATGGCATTGGCATATCTACCTATTTTGGTAGCTTCCATATATTATACCTATAAGAAAAACAAGTGGGTAGGAAGTATTATTTTTACTTTCATGTTTGCTACTCAACTTATGATAAATCACTTACAAATAACTTATTACACATTTCTTATAATAGGTATAATGGTTATTTTTATTTTTATAGATTACTTAAAAGAAAAACGAATAAAAGATTTTGTACTACGAAGTGCATTATTGCTTATGGGGATTATTTTTGCAATAGGCTCAAATTTACCTTCCATTTATCTTACCTATCAATATGGGAAATATTCTACCAGAGGGAAGTCGGAATTAACATTAAATAAAAATGTAAAAACAAGTGGACTTGATAAAGATTATATTACTCAGTGGAGTTATGGTGTGGGAGAGACTTTTACTTTGCTTATCCCTGATTTTATGGGTGGAGCTTCGGTAGGAGAATTAAGTAAAAATAGCAATACATACCAATTTTTGTTAAAAGCAGGTTATCCCCCACAGCAGGCAAAAAGGGTAATAAAACAAATGCCGACTTATTGGGGGACGCAACCTTTTACTTCAGGACCTGTGTATGTAGGTGCAATAATGATATTTTTATTCATAATGGGATTATTTTTAGTAAAAGATAAAATAAAATGGTGGATACTTATTGCTACTATTTTGTCTATACTTCTGGCATGGGGTAAAAATTTTATGTGGTTTAGTGATATATTTATTGACTATTTTCCAGGATACAACAAATTTAGAGCTGTTGCCATGATTTTAGTAATTGCGGAATTTACTATTCCTTTGTTTGCTATATATACTTTACAACAGATTTTTTATGGCAGCAAAACAAAGGAAGAAATATTAAAAGCATTAAAATACTCTTTGATAATTCTCGGTAGTATTTTACTTATATTTATTTTGTTTGCAGGAAGTTTATTTTCATTTGCAGGCTCTGTTGATCAAAATTATATACAGCAGGGGGCAACGGCTTTTGTAGATGCATTAAGAGCAGATAGACAAGCAATGTTGATCGGTGATGTATGGCGCTCACTTATTATTATATTATTGGCTTCTGCTGCAATATGGATGTATGTAAAAAAGATATTGCAACCGTTGTATGCTATTATATTTTTGGGAGTATTAACGCTATTTGATTTGTGGGGTGTGGACAAAAGATATGTAAATAGTGATGATTTTGTTCGTAAAACCGAACATAGAGTTCCTTATCCTCTCACGCCTGCAATAAGTCAAATTTTACAAGATACTACACCTGATTACAGAGTGTTTAATCTTGCTGTAAGTCCATTTAATGATGCGAGTACATCATATTATGTAAATTCAATAGGTGGGTATCATGGAGCAAAAATGAAACGTTATCAAGAACTTATAGAATACCATATAAGCAAAAACAACATGGCTGTCCTCAATATGTTAAATACTAAATATTTTATAGTGCCTACCAAAAGTGGACAACAACAAGTACAATTAAATCCTAATGCTCTGGGTAATGCATGGTTTGTGAAACAGTATAAACTTGTTGCAAATGCCGATTCTGAAATATTGGCACTCAATCCTCCTTTTGACCCCTCTCAAACGGCAATTGTTGACAAAAGGTTTGAAAATTTTGTAAAGAACTGGAAATATCACCCTGATAGCACTGCTTATATTAAATTGGTAAAATATGCTCCAAACCATTTAGTATATGATTACAAAGCAAATTCTCCACAACTTGTAGTATTTTCCGAAATATATTATCCTGAAGGCTGGGATGCTTATATAGATGGCAAGCCTGCAAAATATTTTAGAGCTAATTATGTGTTGAGATCAATGATTGTTCCTGCAGGACAACACAAAATAGAATTTCGTTTTGAACCAAAGGGATATTTTATGGGAATTAAAATTGCTTTTGCTTTTGAAATATTATTGCTAATTTTTACAGGAGTAATTATTTACTTAATAGTGGCTAAAAAAATAAAAAGTGATGGACAACAAGACGAAAAAAGCTCTGCTGAAATATCTTGATAAAGATGATGTTTCCAATCAAGAATTGGTAACAATAATAAAAAAAGTTGAAAAAGAAGGAGATGTAGATTTTTTAATTCCTTTAGCTAAAATATTGGTAAAAAATGAAGATGAATTAATACAAAGCAATATAAAAAATATATTCCTGAATGTTAAGCGTTCCAATGCACCGGAAAAAATAATCCAGATATTATCCGATTCTTATTTTGATAAAGAAAAAAACTTTTTTTCATCTTTATGTTGGGAACTAAATCTTAACTTTTCTCCTTATATAGAACAATTATTAGATTTTTTTATCCTTTATCAAGATTTAGAACTCGCTTTAGATATGTTTTCTGCCATAGAAGAAACCCTAAAAACATACAATACGGAATTTAATGCCGAACAAATAGATAAATTGCAAGAAAAACTAAAAAATCATATTTCTGATTTTGAACATTCAAAAAAATTATTGGCAGTAGAGTTGTCTCATATTTTTGACGAAGTAAAACAATTATTAAAAAATAAATCTGAATAAATAATACAAATATGAAACGAATATTAGGTATTGGAAATGCATTAGTGGATATAATGACTCCATTAGAAAATGATGATTTTTTGTCACATATCGGTTTGGCAAAGGGAAGTATGGAATTAGTAGATTTGGATACAAGTAAAAAAATCTTATCACAAACGGAAGGATTAAAAAAGACTCTAACATCAGGAGGTTCTACTGCAAATACGATATATGGGATAGCTAAATTGACAGGTAATGCGGGATATATAGGGAAAATAAATAAAGACAAATACGGCGATTTCTTTGCATCAGACATGAAAAAAGCAGGAGTAAATATGCACTTATCTTATAGTGATTCTACACCAACAGGAGTAGCTGTAGCTCTTGTGTCTCCCGATAGCGAAAGGACATTTGCCACATATCTTGGTGCAGCAGTAGAGCTGTCTGCCAATGAATTAAATCCTTCAATATTTTCCCAGTATGATTTATTACATTTGGAAGGTTACTTGATTTTTGATGAAGAATTAGTAATGAGAGCGCTACATCTTGCAAAACAGTATAATCTATTGGTTTCCATAGATTTGGCAAGCTTTAATGTAGTAGAAATAAAAAAAGATTTTTTGAAAAAAATAATAAAAGATTATATAGATATAGTGTTTGCAAACGAAGAAGAAGCCAAAGCTTATACGGGACTTGAAGCAGAAGATGCTTTACATAAAATAGCTGAAGAGGTTCAAATATCAGTGGTGAAAACAGGTGGCAAAGGTTCTATGATTAAACATAATGATACGATATACAAGGTAGATGCAATAAAAGTAAATGCGATAGATACCACAGGAGCAGGAGACTTTTATGCTGCAGGATTTTTATATGGTATGACACAACATTACCCATTGGACAAGTGTGGAAGGATAGGTTCTTATCTTGCGGGAAGGGTAGTTGAAGTTATAGGAGCTAAACCGGCAAAAGATGTATGGGCAGAAATTAAAAACATTAATTAGTAGTTTTTTTTTAATACCGCTTTTTATTGTTTCATGTACAAATATTAAGACAAATAATAGCGGGAAAGTTGCGTTTCATTATAACGAATCAAAATCAATTACTTCGTTAGATCCGGCTTTTGCTAAAACTCAAACAAATATATGGCCTACACATCAAATATTTAACGGATTAGTGCAAATAGATTCGTCTTTGAATATTATTCCTGCTATTGCCAAATATTGGACAGTAACTGATAGCGGTCATACATATTTATTTGTATTGAGAAACGATGTGTATTTTCATCCATCATCTTTGTTTGGAAAAGATTCTACCAGAAAAGTTACTGCTCAAGATTTCGTATATAGTTTTGGTAGATTGCTTGATGAAAAAGTGGCATCTCCCGGTAGTTGGATTTTTGCTCAAGTAGATCAAAGTAAGGGAGAAAAGGGATTTCAAGCAATTGATGATACAATATTTGCAATTTATCTTAAAAAACCTTTTCCAGGACTTATAGGTTTACTTACTACTGTATATTGTTCGGTAGTTCCAAAGGAAGTAGTAGAACATTATGGTAAAGATTTCCGTAATCATCCGATAGGTACAGGTCCATTTAAATTTGCTATGTGGAAAGAAGGAGAAAAACTTGTGTTGCTTCGTAATCCAAATTATTTTGAAACCGATACAAAGGGACACAAACTTCCATATATAGATGCTATAGATATAACTTTTGTTGCAGACAAACAATCGGAATTTTTGGAATTTATGCAAGGACGACTTGATATGATTTCAGGAATAACAGCCAGCAATAAAGACGAATTGCTAACTTCTCAAGGAACATTAAAAGCAGTATATAAGCAAAAGATTAAAATGTATAAACAAAAATATCTTAATTTAGAATATCTTGGATTTAATCTTGATAGCAATGCCATAGGTTCATTATCCATTCTTCGAAATAAGTATATACGAAAAGCGATAAATTATGGTTTTGACCGTAAAAAAATGATGAGATATTTACGCAATAATATAGGTTGTCCTGCAAATTATGGATTTATCCCTTATGGTATGCCAAATTATGATACACGGCACACAAAAGGCTATTCGTATAATCCGATTAAAGCATTGGAAATGTTGGAAAAAGCAGGCTATCCCAATGGAGAAAATTTACCTGAAATAGAACTTTCTACTACTTCCGATTACTTGGATTTATGTGAATTTATACAACATGACTTATCAAAGATAGGTGTTAGTATTAAAATAAATGTTTTGAACGGTCCCACATTTAGAAGTTTTGTGTCGGAAGGTAAAACTCAAATGTTTCGTGCTTCGTGGATAGCAGATTATCCTGATCCTGAAAATTACTTCTCATTATTTTATTCAAAAAACTTTTCTCCTACAGGTCCTAATTATACTCATTTCCATTCACAAGTGTATGACAGCCTTTACAATACACTTTTTGCAAACATATCAGATAGTGTGCGGCAAGTTATTTATTACAAACTTGATAGCATAATAATTGAAGATGCGGCTGTGGTGCCTCTATATTATGATGAAGTTGTAGATTTTTTACAAAAAGACATAAAAGGATTTGTGGTAAATCCTATGAATATGCTTGAACTTAAATATATAAGAAAATAAAAAACTTAAAGTGTCGTAGTATTTTCTACGACACTTAGATATTTATATTAAAAAATTTAAATACATACTTTTAGACATACTAACTTACACAACTACATTTATTATTTTTTTAGGAACAAATATTATTTTTTTAGGTTGCTTATCATTTAACCATTTTTGAGATTTTTCATGTGAAATAATTACTTTTTCAATTTCTTCCCTATTCATGTCCAATGGTAGTTCTATTTTAAAACGCATTTTGCCATTAAAAGAAACAGGGTATTCAAAAGTATTTTCTTTCAAATATTTTTCGTTATATTCGGGAAAAGAGGCATTGTATATATAATCGTTATAACCAAGTTTGTGCCACAATTCTTCTGTTATATGTGGGGCAAAAGGAGATAATAACACGGTAAGAGGTTCCAATACTTTTCTTTTATTACACTTTAAAGCTGTGAGTTCGTTTACACATATCATAAAACTACTTATAGCAGTATTATAGTTAAATGTTTCTATATCATTTGTTACCTTTTTTATTGTTTTATGCAATATTTTCAATTCTTGTTCTGTTGGCTTGTCTTCAGATACTTTAAATTCTCCCAAAATATGAAACAGTCTCCAAAATTTTTTCAAAAACTTATGCACGCCGTCTATTCCATTGGTATCCCATGGCTTATGCTGCTCTATCGGACCTAAAAACATTTCATATAAACGCAGTGTGTCTGCACCATATTCTTCTACTATATAATCAGGATTAACTACATTATACATAGATTTGGACATTTTTTCTACTGCCCAACCACAAATATATTTACCATCTTCCAAAATAAATTCGGCATCTTTGTATTCAGGTCTCCAATTTTTGAATGCATCTATATCAAGAATATCGTTTTTGACCAAAGATATATCAACATGTATTGGAATTACATCATATTTATCTTTTAAGCCAAAAGAAACAAAAGTGTTTGAATTTTTTATACGATACACAAAATTAGAACGTCCCTGTATCATCCCTTGATTAATTAGTCTTTTAAAAGGTTCATCTTCAGGAGTTAAGCCAAGGTCGTATAAAAATTTATTCCAAAATCGTGCATAAATTAGATGTCCTGTTGCATGTTCAGCTCCTCCTACATATAAATCGACACTACGCCAATAATTTACTGCATCTGGAGAAAAGTATTGTTCTTCGTTGTGAGGATCCATATACCTTAAATAATATCCCGATGAACCTGCAAATCCCGGCATTGTAGATGTTTCTAAAGGATAGCCTTCTTTAGTTTTCCAATTTTTAGCACGTGCAAGGGGAGGCTCTCCATCAGGAGTAGGACGGTAAGAATCTATTTCAGGTAATTCCAGCGGTAATTCTGTTTCAGATAATGTATAGGGAATACCGTTTTTGTAATAAATAGGAAATGGTTCGCCCCAGTATCTTTGACGGGAAAATATTGCATCACGCAATTTATAATTTATTTTTTTTCTTCCAATACCTTGTTTTTCTATTTCGTCTATTATTCTTTCAAAAGCCTCTTTTACTTCCAATCCATTTAGTATTCCGGAATTTATAAGTATGCCTTCCTTTGAGTCATACGAATCTGTCCATGTAGTAGGATCGGAAGGCTGTTCATCTTTTTTGCGTACTACTTGTATTATCGGTAATCCGAAATGTTTCGCAAAGGCGAAATCTCTGCTGTCATGAGCAGGTACTGCCATTATTGCTCCAGTTCCGTATCCTGATAATACATAATCACTTATGTAAATTGGTATTTCTTTGCCTGTAAATGGATTTATGGCATAAGAACCAATAAATACTCCCGTTATATTCTTTGTGTCTTGTAGTCTTTCTCTTTCTGTTCTGCGTAGTACATATTCTATGTATTTTTTTGCTTCGTTTTCCTTATCAAGAGTAATTAGTTGCTGCACAATGTCAGCTTCTGGTGCCAATACCATAAATGTTGCACCATAAATAGTATCCGGACGAGTTGTAAATATTTTTATTTTCAAATCGGAATTTTTTACAGGAAAGTAAACTTCTGCACCTACGGATTTACCAATCCAGTTTCTTTGCATTTCCTTGAGAGAATTAGACCAATTTACTTTTTCCAATCCTTGTAATAAGCGTTCTGCATAAGCAGTTACACGAAGTGACCACTGTTTCATCTTACGTTGTACCACCTCGTAACCACCTCTTATAGATACACCGTCTTTCACCTCATCGTTAGCAAGTACTGTTCCAAGTTCAGGACACCAATTTACCATACTTTCGGAAAGATATGCAATACGGTAATTCATCAAGATTTCTTGCTTTTTAGACTCGTTGTATGAGTTCCATTCAGCAGCGGTAAATGAAAGTTCTTCCGAACATGCAGCATTTATGTTTTTAGTGCCGTTTTTCTCAAATTCCTTAATGAGTTCTTTTATTGGCCGGGCTTTGTCTTGCTGTTTGTCATACCAGTGATGAAACATTTTTATAAATGTCCATTGTGTCCATTTGTAATATTTTGGATCACTTGTTACAATTTCTCTGTCCCAATCGTAGTTAAACCCTATTTTACGAAGTTGAGATTTATATTTTTCTATATTTTTTTGTGTTGTTATGGCAGGATGTTGTCCAGTTTGTATTGCATATTGTTCTGCAGGTAATCCAAAGGCATCAAACCCCATGGGATGAAGCACATTATATCCTCTTAAATGCTTGTATCGGGCATATATATCAGAAGCTATATATCCCAATGGGTGTCCTACATGTAGTCCTGCTCCTGATGGATAAGGAAACATGTCCAACACATAATATTTTGGACGTGAAATATTTTCCGTTACTTTATATATTTTATCATTTTGCCATTTTTCTTGCCACTTTTTTTCTATTTCTTTAAAATTGTAATCCATAATTCCTTATTTTTTTCAATGCACAAAATTACAATTAAAAATATAATACACTAAATGTTTTGTATGTTTAACAAAGATTAATCAGGGTATTTTACTCGTGTGTGATAGATGTTTTGAAGTTTTTGTTTAAGGGTGTTTTTTGCTATAGTTATATCTTGCAGTGTAATAGGGGCGTTGTCAAATTGTCCTAATCTAAATTGATTGTCTATTATTTTGTCTACCAGATTGCTTATGGTTTCTGAAGTATATTCGTCTAGTGAACGGGAAGCGGCTTCTACAGCATCACACATCATAAGTATTGCAGTTTCTTTGGTAAAAGGTTTTGGTCCTGGATAGCAAAATATTTTTTTATCTATTTCTTTTCCGGGGTTTAGTTTTTTATATTTTTCAGAGAAAAAGTATGCACAAGTTGTTCCATGGTGGGTCGTGATAAAATCAATTATTAGTTTGGGAAGTTTATGTTTTTGTGCCAATTTTACTCCTTCTGCTACATGCCCAACAATTATTTTTGCACTTTCTTCAGGAGATAAGTTATCATGAGGATTATTTTTACCGAATTGATTTTCTGTGAAAAATTCAGGATTTGACATTTTCCCTATGTCATGGTACAAAGCACCTGTTTTAACTAATAATGCCTTGGCTTTTATGCTTTTTGCCACATCATAAGCCAGATTCGACACCTGTATGGTATGTTGAAATGTGCCGGGAGCTTGTTCTGATAATTGTTGTAGAAGATATTTATTGGTATTTGATAATTCAACGAGGGATATGTCTGACATTATTCCAAATATCTTTTCTATTATGTAGATTAATCCGTAAGAAAGTAAGATTAACACCGAACTTACGGCAAAGGCAATAAAACGTGTATAACGTAATGTTGCAAATCCATTACCTTGTATAAAATGAAAGGCAAGGTAAAGAGATGAATATACTAAAAATGTAAATAAAGATGCTCTGATAAAGTAATGACGAGTGGTAAAGTTGTATAATGTAATTACAATTACTATTCCTGTAGCTGTAAAATATAAAACAGATTCGAAAGGGAATGGTGATAACAAACTAAATACTAGAGAAGAAGCAATAATGGTTATGAAGACAAAATTTTCTTTGTAAAATGCTCTAAATATTATGGGTACAAGAGCAAATGGAATACTGTAAACTCCTAAATTGTAACGGATTGCAAATAGCTCAATACCTGCAAATAAGGTTATTAGAGATATAAATAAAATATGCGGGACAAATGATTGGTCTCTAAAATGATATTCTACAAAAAGGTAATACAATAAAAATAAGATAATAAATATAATTGAGTATCCTGCTATGGTTCGTGGTATATGCTGGGCTTCTTTATGAAGTTCATATTCCTTTTTTAGCGATTCCAATATTTGATATTTCTGTGGAGATACAATTTCTCCATGTGCAATTATAAGTTCATCTTTTTGTATCATTCCTTTGGTAAAAGATATTGTAGCAAGAGCATTTTTTAGTTCTTGCTGCGATAAGTCTTTGTTATAAAATATATTTGGTTTTATAATTTTATTACAATTAAAATATGTAGTAATATTAGAATAAGCATTATATCTTTTTTTTATGTATTCTTTAATTTTATTTTTACATAATTTTATTGCTTGTTTTTGATATATTAAAGTGTTTTTAGGTTTTTCTATTAATCTGTTACCTGAAACAATTATAACAGTGTCTTTGCTTTTTATTTTTTGAAGGTCTGAATTTTTAATTACTCCTTTATTATATAGGCTATCTATTATGTTGTTTACATATTCGTAAAAGTCTATGATAAAAGATGTATCAGCTTGTCTAATTGATGAAAAATTATTTATTATAGAATTGATATTTTCCAATACTTCATTTTTGATTTCTACTTTTTCATCAAGATACGGATAGAAATTTATCAAGATAGAATCTTTTTCCTTTTTTATCTCGTCTTGTGTTTTATATACGGGAAAATCAAATGGAGCAATTAAATTGTTGTATTTCCATGGTTTGTTTTTTTGATAGAAATATCCGATTTTTTTATTTGGTGTAGTAAAATAAATGATAAATAGAATGGCAAGTAAATAACTTATTATTACAATTATTTTTTGTAAAGTTTTATTCATAATAATTATGGTTTAAGCACAAGTGCTAATATTATTCCAATAAGCAAAGTGGAAAAAAACACTATTTGACTAATAATTTTTCTCCTTTTTAATATTTTAACGGTATGTTCACTTACAAGAAGTCTAACTTGGTCGTGAAATAATTCAAAATTTTGTTCATTTTTCAAAATAAAAGAGATATTAGTTTTATCTATTGACAATGCTTTATTTATTATGTCTTTGTCGTCATCTTGTGAGGTAAGTATTATTTTTATGTTTGGATTTATTTTTCTTATTTCTTTTATTATTTCTATTCCGTTCATTTGTTTTCCAATTTTATTTAAAAAATTGTAGTCACAAATAGCTATTTGTAAAATGGATTTAGGTAATCTATTTTGTTTTATATATTCTATAAAATCTTCACCACTACTAAATGTCATAACACGGAAAGGGGAAAGTGTTTGAAACTTTCGTTCCATGACTCTTTGAAATAGGGGATTATCATCTATAATGTAAACTAATGTTTTATTTTCAATCCCTTTCATTTATTTTTTGTTTTCAATACTTATTAAATTCAAAAAATAGTAATCGGTTAATTTATTATCATTATAATCTGTATTTTTTACTTTTCTTCCTACTTTGGTTATGGCTTTTGTTATATTTTGTTTAGGTTTTATTTCGTATTTATATGCCTTATTGGGTTTAATTTTCATCTTTTTAATAATATCGGCTACGGTATCGTTATCAAAAGTGATTCTGAAAGTGTATTTTCCTGGAGCAATATTTTTAATTACTGTTTGATTATCAAATCCTTCAGAATACTCTTTATGTCCTACATACACTTCAAAATCATCATATTTGGACGAAAAATAAATATCTGATTTTTGGGAAAATCCAGTTATTGCTACGCAAAAAAATACGGTTAATAATATAACTTGCTTCTTCATGATTATTTATTTTTTAATAATTTTAATTTATTGTTTCTACTTTATTTATTGTTTGGTTTTCAAATTTATATATTATAGCAGGATTTTGTTCTAATAAACTATAGTCATGTGTGGCAATAACTACTGCCGTTCCATTTTGGTGTATTTGTTTGAAAATATTTAATATTTCTTTAGATGTATCAGGGTCAAGGTTTCCTGTTGGTTCATCTGCTATAATCATTTCAGGAGAATTAAGTAGAGCCCTTGCAATGGCTATTCGTTGTTGTTCACCTCCTGATAATTGATGAGGCATAGAGTTTTTTTTATCTTCCATTTTTACCTTTTCCAGCACTTCAGTTATACGTTGATCTATTTTTTCCTTTTGCTTCCAGCCTGTTGCTTTTAATACAAATTTTAGGTTGTTGTATATATTTCTATCGGGTAATAATTGAAAATCTTGGAATATAATACCCAAACGTTTTCTTAACTGGGATATTTGTTTGTGCTTAATATTTTTGAGATTAAAACTACACACTTCTCCTATGCCGTATTCAAGAGGTATTTCTGCATATAATAATTTTAATAATGTGCTTTTCCCGGATCCAACTTTACCTATAAAATAAATAAAATCGTGATCATAAATATTTAAAGATATGTTTTTGAGAATTATTTTTTTATCTATGAGAACATCAACATTTTCTAAATTGACTATTTTATTCATTGGTACAATAATTTTATTTATGAACAAAAAATCTTAAAACAAAGATACAGGAAGTTTTTTAATTTTTATATATGTATATCTTATATTTAAATAAAATGTATAGGTTATGCAACCTTTTTTTATTTTGTATTGTCTATATAACTGAATTAACCAAATAAAAAGTTTAAAGTTATGAAAAGAGCAAGTATTTTATTAATGGCAATTGGAACTATGTTGTTTAGTTTCATTAATACTAATGCCCAATCCCTTGATGTTGAACATCAAGTTATGCAAAACGGTAATGTTTTAGCATTTTATCATTTTAATGCTCCCAATGGCATGGAATATGCTATTGATAGTACTTCATGGACATTAAGTGGATACTATGGGGACACATTAGACTATGAAGTAACAGAGGGAGTAGATAGTTCTTTTATTTTTGATTCAGAATACTTTACTGATAGTAATACCTATGCAATAGAGGTTATTGTTTATTATACAATAGCAGGGAACTCAGAAAGTATTTATGACTCAACCATGTTTACTTATGGTGTGCAAGGAAATGGAGATTGTAACTTAGAAGCATGGTATTATATTGATTATCCTTCCGGCCCAAATATGAATGACGGTGATATTAATTTAGTGGTAACAGGAGGTAGTGGAGCTTATACTTATCAATGGAATACTGGAGCAACAGAACAAATGTTGGGAAATATAAATCCAGGTGTTTATAGCGTAACAATTACAGATGCACAAGATCCTAATTGTAGTGTAGTATTGTATGATATATACGTAGATGCTATAGATTCGTTTAGTTCAGATATAGTAGATACTTTTTCAGTGGTGGTAGATACATGTTTACCAAGTTTTGATGTAGATACGTTTTATTTGAGTAATATGAATTGGAATATCAGCTCACAAGATACTACATTTAGTATTACTTGGAATTTTGTAGTTAATGGAACCACATATTCTTTTGTGGAAAATTATGATTATGAAGATGCTGGTTATTATTGGTTGTCATTAGGATTTAATTGCGACAATATGAATAAAGCTGTAACATCTTATGGCAGAAGTGTATATGTGGATCCTTCTTCTATAGAAAATGTGCAAATAGCTAATAATATAGTATCAGGCATATATCCTAATCCTGTAAAAGATGTTCTGTTTGTAGATGTGAATAAAGTTAAGAATACAGTAGTTGAAATTTATTCAATCTCAGGACAGTTAATAAAATCTCAAACAATAACAGAAACTCATAGTGCGGTAAATACTTCAAAGCTTGACAAGGGTGTTTATATGCTTATCATAAAAGAAAACGGAACACCTGTTTATAGTGAAAAGATAGTGAAATAATAGTTGGAATAATAATTAATAATAAAAAAGAGGTGTCTCCTAACGGGGACACCTCTTTTTTTTGACTTTATTAGATTTCGCCAAACATTTGGGTGTATTCCACTTTCCTATTAATAAAGAATCCTGAATTGTATTACCATCACAATCAATATATTTACCCTCTTTATTTTTTAGTATTATCCACATCTCTCCATTTAATATTCTGCTGATAATAATTTTTTTTAAAGAATCTGGGGGAACTTTTTTATAATCCAGACCGATACCAATACCTATATCATTATTTAAAAAATCCATGTCGGAAGCTACTTTGTCTGGCAGTCCTCCATCTTCTTTATTACCTTTTAGGAATTGTATATAGTTACCTTTTTCGTGTGCTTTACCCAAAGATTTTGCTTTATGCCACCCGATTTCTTGTGTTAGTCTTGCCATCCAGTAAGCATGACGGAAAGCATCTACTTGTCCACCATTTGGATCACAATCCAAAATTGTATCTTTTGTCAAACTGTCGGATAATTGTTTGGCTTCTTTGCTTATATTATAGGCTTTGCTTGCTACAAATGGATGAAATAATACCCACCTTTTTTCGGGAGATGATAATTTTTTAAAACTTTGCCATTTGTTTTGTGCAAGAATATTAAATTGTAGCAAACTAAGTAAAGATATTAAAAATATCTTTTTCATTATTTTAAATTCTATTGTATAGTAATAAGAGGTGTTACATTATATGTTTTTCCCGTAAGAAAATAAGAAGTTTTATCTGGCACAAAGAGTTCTGCTGAATATTCTTTGCCGTTATAATTAGTTTTAAGTGTATATGTGTTATTTTGATTTAATATCATGGTATATTGTCCTGTGTTGTCAGGTTTGTATTTCCCTATAAGTTTATTATTTTTGTCATATACTTCCAAGAAGTTGTCTTTCACAATATTTCCATTATCCAATTCTGAGATTATAAATCCTTTTACTACTGTTTCGTATCTTCCCGGCATAGATAGTAAATCCATTTTGTATATGTCTCTTTGTCCATAACCTCTTTTGTAATATGCAGCAGAAAAATATGCTGCATGATTATCTGAAGTAATTACAAAGAAGTTTTCATCGTTGGGGGTATTTATAGGATAGCCGAAGTTTTTAGGTTTAGACCAAGTGCCGTCAGGATTCCTATTGGAGTAGAATAGGTCATATCCTCCAAAATTGTCATGTCCTTTTGAAGAAAAATATATTGTTTGACC
>CAYQWX010000018.1:0-2551 GCA_964421355.1 uncultured Bacteroidales bacterium | reverse complement strand
TTGTAAAATGATTCGTAAATATCGCCATTACCTTTTGTGTTTTTGAATATAAATAGATGAGTTGCATCAGGGGATAAACTGATAGAGGCTTCATCATAAGCGGTATTTATTGTTTTGCCCAAAGGTGCTGCTTTTGTCCATTTACCTTTTTTGTTGTAAGAGATATATAAATCATCGGGGAAATCTCCATATTCGGTTTTTTCTCCAAGATTTCCTTTTCTGCGAGAAGTAAATATGAGAATAGATTGTGCGGAATCTATTGCCGGTGCATAATCATTATAAGGAGAATTAACATTGGGACCAAGGTTCGTGATTTTTATTTTAACAGAGTCTTTTATTGCTTGTTTTCCATATACTGCACATTCTATCATTCTTTGAGCTAACGTGGAGTCTTGATGAGAAGTTGCAAAGTTTAGAAATTTTTTATACCAATCCATTGCTTTGTCAAACTCAAGTTGTTTGTGTAAAACTTTGCCTAAGTAATAGAATACCTTAGTAGGTGCAGATTTATCAGCAAATGAGTATTCGTTATATTTGAAACTTACTTTGTCTTTTGCCTTGTTTAAGAAATAGAATGCTGAATCCAAGTTATCCAATTTAAGATAAGAAACACCTAATAGATAATTAATATGAGCATTTGAAATATCTTGTAGATACACTTTTTTTAGGAAATAAATTGCGTATCTATAGTTGTGCAATGAATATAAACGAACACCTTCTTTAAATAATGATTTTTGTGCTTTTGTATTTGTTACTATAATATTAGTAAAAAGCACAAGAGTTAATAAATATTTATAATACTTTTTCATTCTAAAAAAATTTATTTCTTGTAACTACAAAAGCATCCTTATAGCCTAATTTATGTATTTTTTTCAAATCTTTCTTAGCGTCTTCAAGTGATTTATATCTACCATAAACATACTTAAATTTACCGTCCAGTCCAATATATTCTTTAACTCCTTTTAAGTTTCTAAATCTGGATAACTTTGTTTGTTTATCGGTAGATGCTATTTGTATTGTGTAAATATATTTGCTTTCATCATATTTGTATTTGTTATATTTTACTATGAACGCATCCGTGTAGCCTTTTGTTACAAGTTCTCTTAGCAATTTTTCTGCATTTGCACGTCCTTTTACTTTTCCGTAAGTATATCTATATATTCCGTCTTCTCCTAGAAATTCTTTAAGTTTTTTGGAATCCAAATTCTTGAATTCGGAGAAGTTTACAGGAGATAATAATGCTTTTATTTGAACCGTGTATGTTTCTTTGTCATTTTCATTTGTTTGTGGTTGTAATATATTTTGTTCACCATTAAGATTTCCACTTTGATAATTTTGCATATTTCTTAGTTCTGCCAGATTCATTATGCTGGCATCATTGTATCCTTTATCTACAAGGTTGTTAAGAAGTTTGAGGGCTTTTGATTTTTCCTTGTAATAACCAACTGTATAATAATACATTGTGTCGGCTTTTATTTCTTTTACAGGTATAGTATCTATTTTTGTCAGATTTAATTTTGTTGGAGATTTTTTTACAACTATTGTGTATTCTTCATTATGGCTTCTTGTGCTAAATTCTTGATATTTTAAGTTTTCTGGCACATAGATTTCTTGTTTTACTATAATGTTTGGGTCTGATTTTATGATTTTTATTTCTACTCTACGGTTTAATTGTCGTCCTTGTGGATTGTCGCTGCCATCGGGATTTTCATTTATTGCTATTGGTTGCTCTTCTCCCATACCTCTTGCAACAAAGCGTTCCGGACTAATTCCTTTTGATACTAAATAATCAACAACTGCTCGAGCTCTTTTTTCTGAGAGTTTTTTGTTAAATTCTTTACTTCCCCAAGAGTCTGTGTGTCCTACTACTTCTACATATAGAGAAGGATTATCTTTCATTAGTTGGTATAATTTTTCTATTTCTATAAGTGCGTCCTGTCTTAAGTCATATTTACCATAATCAAATAAAATACTTTTTATTACATAATATTTTCCTTTTGAAACTGCTTCCGGAACGAGTTCTACATTTATAACAATTTCACTTCTGGTATAAATTTCGGGAATAAATAAAGTTTTTATTTCTTCTTTGTATCCCTTGCCTTTGTATCTTAATTCATATCCACCTGCATCGAGAGTTGCTTTATATTTTCCATTTGTTTTGTAAGCATTTATTGTTTTAACTGTATCGCGGGTTAATGTATCTATTACATACACAGCAAGGTCTTGAGGATAATTAGGATTATTATCTTGTAGTGTTATTAAGCCCTTTAAAATAATTTCCGTCATTTGATTTTTAGGAGGGGTTATTTTTAAAGCATAAATATCATTGCTTTCTGTTCCTTCTATATCTCTTTCATTGCTATTTAAAGCAAAAAATGCGTATTCTCCATTTTTTTTGGGTAGATAAAACAAATCATTTCCTACGGTGCTTATTGGGTATCCCAAGTTTAATGGAGTACTCCATTTCCCATTGGGCATTTTTCTTGAATGGAATACATCAAATCCCCCCATGTTGTAATGTCCTTGTGAGCTAAAGTATAATGTTTTTCCA